>CALGVL010000203.1 GCA_937930165.1 uncultured Acetobacteraceae bacterium | reverse complement strand
AGGCCGGAGATGCCGGCCTTCACCTGGGCGCCGAGAATCGCCGCCTGCGCGGGGCCCCCGCCGGCAAAGGCGACATAGGAGCCTTCCTTCGCCGAGCGGCCGAGCGCCTTCAGGATAAGCCCCAGGGTGATGTGGTCGGTGCCGCCCGCGCTGCCCCCGGCCACCGGGACGGCGCCCGGATTGGCCTTCAGCGCCTCCAGGACATCCTTGATGGTGCGGAATTCCGAATTGGCAGGCACCACGACCACGCAGACTTCCTCGGTCATGCGGGCGATCGGCGTCACGTCCTTCAGCCCGACCGGCGTCCTGTTGGTGAGCGTCGCGCCGACCATGACGCTGCCCGCGACCATCAGGCTGTCCGGCCGGCCGCGGCGCTGGGCGACGAAGCGCGGCAGCCCCACCGTGCCGCCGGCGCCGCCGACATTCTCGAACTGGAAGCTGCCGACAAGCCCGGCCTGCCGCGCCACCTGCTCGATCGCCCGGCCGAGCCCGTCCCAGCCGCCGCCGGGCCCGGCGGGGATGAACATGTAGATGCTCTGGAAGCGCTGCGCCGCTCCAGCGAAGCCGGGCAGCAGCCCGGCAGCGAGGCCGGCGGTTGCGGCAAGCAGGTGGCGGCGATCAGGCATGTTCCTCTTCCCCTGGGGGTCCGGCCCCGTTCAGTTCAGTAGACGCGGCGCGCCCGGCCCTGGGCAAGGGCCGGCCTGGTCAGGCCTTCAGCTCCCGCGCCAGCTCCGGCAGGCCGCCGATCGACAACAGATGCGCATAGACGGCTTCCAGCCAGCCGCGGTCACGCAATTCGGCCAGCTTCTCCGCCGGCAGCGCCGCGAGGGCGGGGCGGTCCACGGCGAAGAAGCCGTCCACCCGCAGCGGCTTGCCCTGATGGTCGAACTGCACGACCGAGGACTTGAGCAGGCCGAGTTCCGCCAGGGCGAGCGCCATCGCGCGGGTCTTCAGCAGTGCCTCCTCCACGGCGCGGGTGAAGGCCAGCGCGCGTTCCAGTTGCGGCGTCGGCTTGCCTTCCGGGTTGAAGATCGGCTCCCCCGCCTCTGTGCCGAGCTGCGGCGCGCCGGGATCGAGGCAGAGCGCCAGGTCGTCGGAGCCCGGCGCGACGCGCAGCAGGAAGAAGGGGTAGCGGCGTAGCCAGGCCGGGATATAGGCGCCCTTCCGCCAGCTTCCGTCGGCTTCGACATAGAGGTTGCGCCCGGCGGCGAGCCCGGTCAGCGCCACCGGCATGTGCGGCGCCTGCGCGCCGAAGACGATGGGCAGGGACCGGGCGGCGACGGCGAATTCCTCGGCGGCCAACGGCACGGCGCTGAGCGTGGCGGCGAAGCCGAAGCCGGCCTCCTGCAGCCGGAGCGCGCCATGCCGTTCTGCCGAGACGGCCTCAAGGGAGCGGTAGGCCGGCGGCAGAACCGGGGCGCTGCCGGCCTGCCCGTTGGGGGGCGCGCTTCTCTCGGACATCCGGATTCGCTCCTTCGATCCCCTTTCTTGTGCCGGGCGGTCAAGGCTTCGGCAAGGAGTAGCAGGCATGTTGCGCAACGAACGCAAAAGGCATCTATCGGCCCGCACAGATTCATTGCAATCTTATGTTGATCGGAAGCGGCCGTGTTTCCCGTAGAAGGAGATTGCCCCAGGCATGAGCATGGACGAGACCGACCGGAAGCCGCGCCTGGGCAGGCGTCTCCTGGTCCTGCGGGTCGCCAGCCTCGGTGCCGCCACCTTCGGCAGTGGCTGCGCGGTCGCGCATCCGCGGCCCCATGCGCCGATGGCCCGGCCTTTCGTGACCCCGGTGCGCACCGATGCGGACCCCTATGATGCCGTCGGCTACGGCCGGGGGCGAACCGTCACCGACAACGACCCACGCGATGCCGCCGGCTACGGCCGCGGCTATGGTGGTCCGCCCCGCCGCGCGGTGACCGACAACGATCCGCGCGATGCCATCGGCCACGGCCGCGGCTGGCGCTGAGCCCCGCCGCATCCATGCCCGCGAGTCTGGCAGAAGCCGCCCTCGGCCTGGCCTTCGGCGGGCTGGCACCGGAGGAGGTGCTGGCATTACGGGAGGCCACGCAGTGGCGCCACTTCCCCGCCCAGGATCCGGCACGCTTCCGGGGGCTGCTCTCGGTCCCCGACCTGGACGCCTTCCTGGCGACGGACGCGGCCCGCGCGCCGCGGGTCAGCATGGCGGATGGCGGTCGCCAGGGCAGCGCTGGCCTGCCGGAGGAGGAATTCTGCCTGCCCGACGGCCGGGTGGATCCGCTGCGCCTGCTGGCCCGCTTCGATGCCGGCGCGACCTTGGTCGTTTCGCAATTCCAGGACATGCATGCGCCGCTGGCCGGCTTCTGCCGCGGGCTGGAGCGGCTGTTCCTGCATCCGGTGCAGGCCAATGTCTATCTGACGCCGCCCGGCGCCCAGGGCTTCCGCCTGCATTACGACACGCATGACGTGCTGGTGTTGCAGGTGCAGGGGCGGAAGGACTGGCGCATCTGGGACACGCAGCGGGTGCCCTCCCCCACCCGCCGCACGCCCTGGACGCGCGAGATGCCGGTGCCGGGGGAGCCGCATGCGCTCACCCTGCGCCCCGGCGATGCGCTCTACCTGCCGCGCGGCGTGCCGCATGAGGCGAAGGGACAGTCGGACGGCGCCTCCCTGCACCTGACCATCGGCTTCCTCGACCCCTGCTGGGCGGAGGCGCTGCGCCTGCTGCTGGACCGGCTGGAGGCGGAGGATCCGTCGCTCCGCGCCGCC
>CALGVL010000202.1 GCA_937930165.1 uncultured Acetobacteraceae bacterium | reverse complement strand
GATGGGCCGGCTCTACTGGGACAAGCACGGGGTGGAGAACGTCAACCTCCGCATCGGCTCCTGCTTCCCCAAGCCGGTGGAGGCGCGGATGCTCTCTACCTGGCTCTCCTTCGCCGATCTGGTGCGGCTGGTGACGGCGGCGGTGGCCGCGCCGCGCACCGGCCACTGCGTCATCTGGGCTTGCTCCGACAACCCGGCCAGCTTCTGGGGCAGGGACCATCGCGACCGGATCGGCTGGCAGCCGCAGGACACGGCCGAAGCCTTCCGCGCGGAGGTCGGTGGCAAGCTGTCCGGCAACCCGGTGACGGAGCGCTACCAGGGCGGCAGCTACGCCGCCATGGAGTACAGCCGCGCCAAACCCTCCCCGCGCGACCCCTTTGCGCTGGACTGAACCGCGGATGGCCGAGGCTCCGGCTTCGCCGGCGGAAGCCACATTCCTCCGGCTGGAGGGTGGCGGCTGGACCGCAGCGCTGTTGCCGGGACAGGGCGGCGCCATGGCGTCCCTGACTTTCCGCGGGCGGGAGGTGCTGGCGCCGCTGCCCCTCGGCGCCGATCCCAATGCCAGCTTCTGCGGCGCCTTCATCATGGCGCCCTGGGCCAACCGGCTGGATCGCGGCCTGCTGCCGGTCGCCGGCATCGAATACCATTTGCCGATCAACCATCCGCAGGACGGCACCGCCATCCACGGCCTCTCGCGCGAGCATCCCTGGGGGGTGGAAGCGGCATCGCCGGGCCATGCGGTGCTGGCGCAGGTGATCGATGCCGCGAGTCTCGGCCTCGGCCTGCCCTGGCGCTACGCCGCGCGGTTTGAGCTCGCTCTGCGTGGATCGGGGGTGGAGATCGCGCTGCGCCTGACCAATGCCGCCGGGCTACCCTTTCCCTTTGGCCTCGGCTGGCACCCCTACTTCGCCCGCCCGCCCGGGACGCGGCTGCGCTTCCATGCCGGTGCGCGCCTCACGCGCGATGCGCGTGGCCTGCCGGTCGCGGTGCAGCCTGGCACCGGCCTCGATGGTGAGGAGGCGACGTATGATGGCCTGGACACGCATTTCACCGGCTGGGACGGCGTGGCCGAGATCATCCGTCCGGATCTGCGTCTGCGCCTGGAGGCTGAGGGTGCCTGGGCACGCAACCTGCAGATCTTCGCGCCGGGCGGCGGCAATGTGCTTTGCGTGGAGCCGGTGAGCCACGTGCCGGATGCGCCGAACCGGCCGGAATTCGCACCATGCGGGCCGCTGGTGATGCTGCCGCCGGGTGGCGTGCTCTGGGCGCGGCTGACACTTGCTGCGGAAATCTGACGCTGCATCGTGCGATGCGCGGCGGTGCGCGGGAACGCGCGGCCATTCGTGACGTTGCCTGCGGAAACCGGAACGCACAGGCCACGCATGGCAGCCATCGCAAGCAGGTCCGAGCCGATGCAGTGGGAGCGCAGGCAGGCACGAATCGCCGCGGCGCGTTTCAGGGCGTGGCATCCGGTCGCTGATCTGACAGGATCACGGCGTGCGAGAGCGGCACGCAACGGGCATCGCCCGGCGCTGCATGCGCCGGCGGGCCACATCACCAACCGCAAGGGAGACGCCGAACGATGAGCGAGAGCGAGTCCCGCTACGAGGAGAGCGAGCGGTCGGACGCGCTGGAGGCTTTCCGCCAGCTGGTGAACATGCCGGCCGCCGAGCTGCGCGGCTGGCTGGAGACCGAGGAGAGCCGCAGCGCCGGCCAGGCGCCCGAGGGTGAGGAGGATTTCGGCCGGCAGCCCGGCCTGCGGATTCTGGAGATCCTCGGCCGCGACACCGAGATGCTGGATGAGGAGGACCGGCAGTTCCTGCACGAGGTGGTGGATGCCATTCGCAGCCGCCTGGCGCAGCGACCCGAGGGCGAGATCGCCGAGACGCAGTGGCGCTACGCCCTCATGAACCTGGGGCATGACCCCATGAGGAACGAGGAGCAGGAGGAAACCCCCATGGAGATGCAGGACGAGATGCAGGAGCCCTCCGAAGCCGAATCCATGCAGGAGGAGGAGCAGGCGGAGGCTCCGGCGCGCCGCCGCCGCTCGACCGGCACGCGCACGCGGCGCAGCGCCGCGGACACGGAGACCGCCACCAGGCGCACCACCGGCACGCGCAGCCGCAGCGCCAGCGGCACTGGCACCGCCCGCAAGACACGGAGCGCCGCAGGCACCGGCACACGCACCCGGAAGGCCACCGGCACAGGCACGAAGCGCGGCACGGCGGCGGGCCGGACCGCGACGACCAGGACGGCTCGCAGCACCGCCGGCACCCGCGGCAAGACGGCGGGTGGGCGCGCCACCGGCACGCGCGCCACGGGCGCCCGTTCGACTGGCACCCGTTCGACCGGCACTGCGGGCCGCGCCACCAGCACCCGCAAGACGACGCGCAGCACGCGCACTACAGGTGCGCGTACCATCGGCACGCGCGCTGCGGGTGCGCGTTCGGCTGGAACTCGCGCCACGGGCACCCGTACCACCCGGACACGCGCTACCGGCACACGCTCGACCGGCACCGCAGGCCGCGCCACCAGCACCCGCAAGACGACGCGCAGCGCCGGCAGCCGCACCACGCAGGCTGGGAGCGGTCGCAAGACCGGCACCGGCCGCACGACGCGCAAGACCACGGCGACCCGCGGCACCGGCACCAGGACCGCGGCCAGCCGCAGCACGCGCGCCGGGACCGGCACCGCTGCCAAGCGCGGCACCGCCGCGGCCGCCAAGCGCACCACCACCGCCGCCAAGCGGAGCGGCGGCACCACGCGCGGTATGACCGGGCGCGGTTCGACCTCCGCCAGGGGCGGGCGCGGCACTTCCGGCACCCGCGGCCGCGGCGGCAGCACCCGCAGCCGCAGCCGCAGCTAGCCCGCGATCGCCCTGGGTGGACACACACCCAGGGCGTGGGCCGCCAGCCCGGCAAGGCCGGCCCCTGCTTGCCGGCGCGGCAGGGCGCCGTCATCCTGCCGCGCATGCCTGCCGTGAATTCCCGCACGGCCCTGGTGCTTGGGGCCGGCATCATGGGTCTGTCCGCCGCCTGGGCGCTCGCCCGGTCCGGCTGGGCGGTGCAGGTGGTAGAGCAGGATCCGGTCCCCAATCCCCGCGGCGCCTCCTGCGACCATCACCGCCTGATCCGCCACGCCTATGGGGCGGAGGCCGGCTACATGCGCATGGTGGATGCCGCTTTCGCCGCCTGGGAGCTGCTCTGGGCAGAGCTGGGCCAGCGCCTCTGCGTCCCGACCGGGGTGCTGGCGGTGGCGGCAGGCGACGATTCCTGGCTGGATGCCAGCCGCGCCACGCTGCGCGCCGGTGGCCATGCGGTGCAGGATCTGACGGGCGCGGACATCGCTGCCCGCTACCCGATGCTGATAGGCGAGGGCATCGCGGATGGCTTCCATGTGGCGCCGGGTGGCATTCTGCTTGCCGAGCGCATCCTGGCGGCGCTGGCCGGTCGCTGCGCCGCGTTGGGCGTGACGGTGGAGCAGGCCCGCGCCATCTCGGTGGACCCGGAGCGCGCCCGGCTACGCCTCGATGGCGGCGTGGAGCGCACCGCGGACCTCCTGGTGGTTGCGGCCGGGCCCTGGGCGCCGCGCCTGCTGCCAGGGCTCGCCGGGCGGGTCACGCCTTCCCGGCAGATCGTGATCTATCTTGACCCGCCACCTGCCCATCGTGCCGCCTGGGAACAGGCGCCGATGCTGCTGGACCTCGCCACCGGCTTCTATGCGGTGCCGCCGGTTGCCGGCACGCCGCTGAAGCTCGGCGATCACCGCTTCTCGCTTGCCGGCGATGCGGAGGCCGACCCGCGCGATGCCCGGCCGGAGGAGGCGGAGGCGATTCTGGCCCTCGCCGCCCGCCGCCTGCGC
>CALGVL010000201.1 GCA_937930165.1 uncultured Acetobacteraceae bacterium | reverse complement strand
GCGGCTTGCAGGCCAGCGCCATGGCGATCATCACCCGCTGCCGCATGCCGCCCGAGAGCTGATGCGGATATTGCCGCGCCCGCCGCGCGGCATCCGGGATGCGGACCCGGGCCAGCATCTCCACCGCGCGCTCCGCAGCCTGCCTGTGGCCCAGCCCCTCATGCAGCCGCAGCGCCTCCGCCACCTGCTCGCCCGCGGTGAAGGCGGGGTTCAGGCTCGTCATCGGCTCCTGGAAGATCATCGCCAGGTCGCGGCCGCGGCGGCCGCGCCATTCCTCCGGCGTCAGGCTTGACATCTCCCGCCCGAGCAAGCGGATGGAGCCGGAAACCCGCGCCTGCGGCGGCAGCAGCCCCATGATCGCCAGCGCGGTGACGGACTTGCCGCAGCCGCTCTCCCCCACCACCGCCAGGGTCCGCCCCGGCGCGACGGTGAGGGAGACGCCGTCTACCGCACGCAGGGCGCCGCGATCGGTGGCGAATTCCACCGCCAGCTCGCGGATGTCCAGGACCGGGGCGCTCATTCGCGCGCTGCCCGGGCGATCGCGGCCTCGATCACCATGCGGTCGAAGACGCCGGGATGGTCGCGCCCCGGCAGGAAACGGCGGATATGCACGAATTGACGCTGCGCCACCGCATGGAGTCGCCGCAATTCCGCCAGCGGATCGGGATGGTCGTCCACCCGCAGGTCGAGATCGGGCCAGGGATCGCGGCTGGCGACCTGCAGGGCGGCGGATTGCCGGCCGCGATGATCGCCCCCCGCCGCATCCCCGGCCTCCAGCGCCGCGATCAGGCGCTCCGCCATGGGCCGCCCGGCATGGGCCAGCCAGGCATCGAGCGTCGCCTGCACCACGCGCGGCCCGGCCAGCATGTTGCCGGCCACCGAGACATCCGGCGCGGCGACATGGCCGCACCAGGGGATGCATTCGGCGCCGGTGTGATGCGCCACCCGCCCATCGGCGCCCAGGATGTGAAGCTGCCGGTGCTCCCGCCCCGCATCGGCGGCCAGCAGGATGTCCCGCACCGCCTCCGGCGCCTCCCCGGCGCGCAGCCGCGCCATGCCTTCCACCGCATAAGCCGGGTTCACCAGGGCCTGGGTCGCCAGGACGCCGACCCCGCCCTCGATGCGCGGGCAGAGCGCGCCTACCGCGAAGAAGCGCGTCGCGACCGCGACGCCCAGGGTGCCTGTCTCAGGGTCGCGGGCGAGGATCGACCAAGTCATGCCGCATGTCTGCCATGCCCGCCGCGCGGCGCAAAGCCGATGTTGCGGCGGCAGGCCGGTCGCATCGCCCGGCCCGGCTCAGTTCAGCGCCCGCCGACCCTGCCCTGGGGCTCAGGGGCCTGGGCGCCGTCCTGCGCCGGCACCTCTGCGATCTGCTCGAGTTGCAGGGGGCGGCGCTGCCGGCTGGCGAAGGCGGTGCCGCCATCCTCAGGCCGGTTGTAGATGAAGCCATAGGTGGGATAAACGCGGCCGAAGACACTGGAGTTATGGCCCGACTGCACCCGCACCGCGGTCCAGTCATTGTTCTCCGAGACATCGACCACGCTGACATTGTGCATGACCGAGCCGCGGCGGATGCCCGGCCCGGCCCAATTGGCATGGTCGATCAGCAGGTGCCGCGGGCCGAGCACGCGGCGCACCACCGCGACATGACCACGCGACATCCTGCCGGAGGAGCGGAAGGCGAGGATCGCGCCGGGCTCCGGCTGCTGGCCGCGGGCGTAGAGGCCGCTGGCATTCCGCCACCACTGCCAGCCATCCCCGGAGATGGCCATGCCGGTGACCTGGCGCGCATAGGGAACGCAGGAGATGCCGCCGCCCGCCCGCGCAGAACTGCGGCGACGGGAGGTGGCGGCGCTGCGTGCCGGCTGCCCAGTCTCCCTGCTGCCATCATGGGCCGCCACCTCCCGTGCGGGCGCTGCGGCCTGGCTTGCCCGATCCTGCTGTGGCTGCGTGGCCCCGGCGGCACTTGCCGCCCCAACCGCACCGAACAGGACACAGAAGGCCAGTGCCGTCCCCTTCACCCGCATGCCGCCCCCGTTCTGGTTGAAATTCTAGTTCGTGCCTCGCGCCACCGTGAACGGGCGCAGCCGTGACCGGGTAACAAGATGCGGCGCGGCCGGGCAACCGAAACGGACGAAACAATCGGAAACCCAGTGTGATTTGCGCCAGCGGGGCAGGTCATTGCCGCCGTGACGGGAACATTCTCCTAGCAAACTGCCCTGATCCAAGACGAACCACAGTGTTGCAGCAGAATTGCAACGGCGGCGCCCCCTTGGGGAGGCGCCGCCGTTCAGTCGAATCAGCCGCGAGTCAGCGGCAGGCGGTGACCATGATCTCAACCAGATGGCGCGGGTCGGCCATGTTCGCCTCGACGCAGGCGCGGGCCGGGGCACCGCCTTCCGGCAGCCAGGCGGTCCAGAGCTTGTTCATCGCATCACGGTCGCGGATGTCCTTCAGCCAGATCTGTGCGCTCAGCAGCCGCGTCTTGTCGGTGCCGTTGGCCTCCAGCGCCGCGTCGATCTTCGCCAGGACCTGCTTCGTCTGGCCAGTGATGTCCTGGGAGAGGTCATCGGCGGTTATGCCAGCCAGGAAGACGAAATTGTGGTACTCGACCGAGTTCGAGAGGATGGCATTGCTGCCCATCCGGGTGATCTTCGCCATTACGACGTGCCCCTCCGTTGCAGGATTGTCTGCTTCTAGCCCGCGATCGCCCCGGGTGGAACACCCGAGGCGATCCGGGGCCAGAATCCGGCAGGTGGGAGATGCCTCGCCTGCATATCGGCAGCCAGGGGCTCAGGGCAGGCGCATCGAGGCCTGCTGCCGGTAGAGCCGCTGCAGGTGCTGGCCGTCCGGCGAGGCGCAGCCCTCGCGGTCGATCAGGGCTTCGACGCTGGCCCGGAGCCGGTCCGCGAGGCTGCGCAGCGCCGCGTCGATCCGGCTCTCCGGGATGGCAGGGTTCCGCTCGCGCACGGCCTGGATGCTCCTGAGCATGATGGTCGCGAAATTCGCCGACCAGCTGCGGTCGAGATCCGTCTCCTGCGCAACGCACCGGGCCGCCGCGGCCTTCGCCATCACGAACTGCTCGAAGATCCGCATGATGTCCATGCGCTCCTGCGCATGGCCAGGCATGGTCCCGGCCAGCCACAGGCCGAGTGCAAGGCCTGGCCCCCGGCCTCCGATGCTGGAACGCATGCTCCCGGTCCCGTCTCCGTTCCGCTCCCGCGATGGTATTGGCGGGCGGCGGCGGAAGCCAGGACCGGTGGTACCAGCCCGATCACACCTTGCCGAGCATCACGGCACCGCGTAGCGGCTGCCGGAGGCCGCAGCACCGATCATCGCCTCGAAGACCGCGACGCCGTGGATCGCCTCCTCCAGCGGCAGGGGATAGGCCGGGCCGCCCGCCACCGCACGGGCGAAGGCGGCAAGCTCGGCATTCTCGATATCCGTCTTCGGATAGTCGCGGACCCATTCCTGCCCCTCGGTCGGGCGGAAGCGCAGCCGGTCCTGCCCGTCCATCTCCAGCAGCCCCTTGGTGCCGAACAGCGCTACCCGCCAGTAGCGCGGCGCCAGCGCCAGGGTGGCGAAGGTGCAGGTCGCGCCACTGCGGAACCGCGCCAGCATCGCCGTGGTGTCGTCCACATGGGTCGAGACGCGGCGGAAGGAGTCGACGGTAACGCCGGCGAAGGGCCCCATCAGGTTGATGAGCATGTCGATCATATGGATGCCCATGCCACCCATGCCGCCGAGCGGGCTCTCCTCCCGGTCGGCGCGCCACATGCCCTCCTTCCAGGCGAAGGCGGCGGGGCCGCTGATATGCCCCTCGGCATGCAGCACGGTGCCGAGCGCGCCTTCCGCCAGCATCCGCTTCATCTCCGCCACCGCCGGCAGGAAGCGGCGGTTGTGGCCGAGCGCCAGGACCACCCCGGCCTTGCGGCAGGCCGCGACCGCCGCCTCGGCGCTCGCCTTGCTGAGGGTGAAGGGCTTCTCGACGAAGACATGCTTGCCGCGTGCGGCGGCGGCGATCACCTGCTCCGCATGCTGGCTGTGCGGCGTGGCGAGGACCACCGCCTGCACCTCCGGGTCGTTCAGCACCGCCTGGTAGTCCGGCAGCAGGCGGATGCCCTGTTCCGCGGCCCAGCCCTCGGCCTTGGCCGGCGTGCGGGTGCTGCCGGCGACGAAGCGGATACCCGCATCCTCCTTCCGCTGCACGCTCTCCACCAGCGTCTGGCCCCAGCGGCCCATGCCCACGATCGCGGCCTTCAGCATCCTCGTCTGTCCCCTCTATGTCGGCCGCCGCAGCGCGGCCGGATCCCGGATTCCTTCCAGCACCTCCGCCATGCGCGGCAGGCGTTTCATGCCCCAGGCGACGACCAGGAGCGAGAGCAGCATCGCGATCAGCGTCGGCAGCCGCAGCCCCAGCAATTCCCCCGCCGCGCCCAGTGCCAGCGCGCCGGTGGCCGGGCAGGCGCGGGTGATCATGCCCCAGAGGCTCATCACCCGGCCGCGCATGGAGGGATCGGCCGCGCTCTGCACCAGGGTCTGCACCGAGATACCGTGCACCGAGGCCGAGGCGCCCATCAGCGCGGCGCAGAGCAGGGCAAAGGGGAAGAAACCGGTGGCGACGAAGCCGATGGTGAAGGTCGCCTGCGCCGCCACCGCGCCGACCGCCAACGCCGCCGTGCCGGCCAGCCGGCCGCGATTGGCCACCCACAGCCCGGAGAGCAGCGCGCCGATGCCGATGCAGGCCGTCAGCATGGCGAGCCCGTCCGGCCCGCGCTCGAACAGCCGCTCCACATAGGGCGGCAGGATCTCCTGCACGCCGCGCATCAGCACGGAGGCGATGGCGGCAAACAGCAGCAGTGGCCCGATCCCCGGATGCAGCCCGGCATAGCGGAAGCCGGCCAGGGTCTCGGCCCAGATGCTTCGCTTCGAGGCATGGCCGCGCCGCTGCGCCGTCTCCACGCGAAGCTGCGGCATGGTGCAGGTCGCCATGATGTAGGCGAGGCAATTGAAGCCCACCGCCGGCACCACGCCCCAGGCGGCGATCACCGGCCCGGCGATGGCCGGGCCAATGAAGCGGGCGATGTTGTAACAGAGTGAGTTGCAAGCCACCGCCGCCGGCAGGTCGGCCTGCGGCACCAGGCCGGGCAGCAGGCTCTGCCGGGCGGGCTGGGAGAAGCTGGCGGCGATGCCACTGACCGTCTCCGCCGCCAGCAGCAGGCCGATGGTCAGGTTGCCGGTTGACACCAGCACCCCCACCGTCGCCGCCTCCAGGCCGATGGTCGCCTGGGAGAGCATGGTGAGGTGCACCCGGTCCATGCGGTCCGCGACGGCGCCCGCGATCGGGCTGAACACCACCGCCGGGGCCAGGTCGCAGAAGGCGACCAGTCCGACCCAGAAGGCGCTGTGCGTCATCTCCCAGGCCAGCCAGGTCACCGCGATGCGATGCACCCAGAGGCCGGTCCAGGAGATGAGCGAGGCGGAGAAGAAGAGCCGGGCGTTGCGGTGCGACAGGGCGCGGCCGAGCGCACCGGTGGAGGCGAGGCGGCGGAAACCCAGGTCAGCCTCCCACCGCTATCGGCGCGGCTGCGGCTGCGGCGGCTGGGCCTGCTGCTGCTGCGGTGGGCTGCCGGTGTTCTGCCTGATGCATTCCGCGGCGATCTGGTCGCGCTCGAAGAGGCGGCTGAGCCGGTCGGTCTCCATCCGGCGGGCATAGATGCTGGCATCGGTGCCGACTCGGGCGTCGCGGTCATCCTCCCGCATCAATTGCCCGCGGTCGCGGAAGGTGACGATGCGGTCGGCCTCGCGGCGGCAGGCAGCGGCGACCGCGGCCTCGTCGCGCCGTGTCACCGCGGCCGGCCCGGTATAGATCTCGCCCGGCCTGGAAGGCGTGCCGGGATTGGCCGGCACGGCCGTGGGCGGCCCGGCGGGCGCCGTCCGCGGCGCGCCGAGCAGCGGGGAGGCGGGTACGATCGCGGGATCGGCACCACCGCAGGCGGCGAGGCCCGCAGCAAGAAGGGCGAGAAGAGGAAGCAGCAAGCGGTTCATGCGGATCCCGTCGTTCCATGGGCGCCGCCTTGCGGCAGCGGTCGCGACAATAGGCGCCGGAGCCCAGCTTCGTCGAACCGCGCCCCGGCGTCGAGCGGCATGGTCGCGGCGGCGGAGAGCAGCGAGGGGTGCAGGTCGATCCCGTCCGGCGTCACCTCGAAGAGCGGCTCCAGCCACGCGGCACGGGCCAGCACCTCGACCAGCGCCAGCAGGCGCAGGCAGAGGGCGAGGCCGGAGAAGGTCTCCAGCCCGATGGCCGAGTCGATGGCCTCCGCCCAGGCGCCGGCATCGGGGTCGGCGATTGCGATGCGTGTCGAGTCGCCTTCGGGCCGGGCGAATTGGAGCAGGCGCGGCGGTCCCCAGCGCCGCCGCGCCGCCGCCTGCCGGGCGAGCGCCCAGGCAGCCAGTAGCTCCCCCGGCGGGACGGCGGGGAGGCGTTCGGGAGGCAGGGGCACCAGATAGGTGAGCGCACCATCGGGCGCGCGGGCCACATGGATCGAGGCAGGCATCGGCCCAATTTGGGCCTGCATGGCGGCGCCCGCCAGCCATGTTGCGCCCGGGGATGGCATGCGGGAGCCCGCGGCCCCGGTTGGCCCTTGACGCGCCGCGCCACTCAAGCAGGCTGTCCACATGACCGAGCTCGCCGACCTCTCCGCCACCGAGGCCGCCCGCCGCCTGCGCGCCGGCAGCCTCTCCGCAACCGAGCTGATGGAGGCGCTGCTGGACCGCATCGCCGCACGGGAGGAGGCGCTACGCGTCTTCGCCTGGCTCGCCCCCGCGGCGGCCCGCCGCGGGGCGGCGCGGGCGGATGCGGAGCAGAGGGCGGGGCGGGCGAGGGGGGCGCTGCACGGCCTCGCCCTCGGCGTGAAGGATGTGCTGGACACCGCCGACATGCCTTCGCAATACGGCTCGCCGGTCTGGGCCGGGCACCGGCCGCGCGCGGATGCGGCCTGCGTCGCCCTGGCGCGGCGTGCGGGGGCTATCGTCGTCGGTAAGACGGTGACGACGGAATTCGCCACCCGGCACCCGGGGCCAACGGCCAATCCGCACAATCCGGCGCATACGCCGGGCGGCTCCTCCTCCGGCTCAGCAGCCGGGGCGGCGGCGGGCTTCTTCCATGCCGGCTACGGCACCCAGACGGCGGGCAGCGTGATCCGCCCCGCCGCCTTCTGCGGCGTCGCCGGCTTCAAGCCGAGCTTCGGCACCCTGCACCGCGCCGGCATGAAGGTGATGAGCGAATCGCTCGACACCATCGGCGTCATCGCCCGCACGGTGGGGGATTGCGCCCTGTTCATGTCCGGCGTCACCGGCCGCGATTTCGGCGACCCCGAGGCGAAGCCCGGCCGGGCACCGCGGCTTGGCCTCTGCCTCGGCCCGGCGGTTGATCAGGCAGCACCGGAGACGCGGGCGTTGCTGGACCGGGTGGCCAGCGCTGCGGCGAAGGCAGGGGCCAGCGTGACTCCTGTGGAACTACCGCCCGTGGTCGCCGCGGCGCAGGAGGCGCATCCCTATGTGATGAACATGGAGACCGCCGAGGCCCTGGCCTGGGAATTGGACCAGGCCGAGGCGCAGCTCTCGGCGGAACTGCGGGAGCGGATGGGCTGGGCCCGGTCGCAGCCCCTCTCGAAGCTGGAGGAAGCGCGCGCCGCCTTCGCTGCCGCCCGCGCTGCCTTTGCCGATGTGATCGCCCCCTTCGACGCGCTGCTGACCCCGAGCGCCCCGGGCGAGGCGCCGGAAGGGCTCGGCTGGACCGGCGACCCGGCCTTCAACCTGCTCTGGACCGCGCTGCATGTGCCCTGCGTGACCGTGCCGGCGGGCACGGGGCCGAAGGGACTGCCGCTGGGCGTGCAGATCGTGACCGGCATCGGCCGGGACCGGGAGGCGCTGGCCTGGGCCGAGTGGGTGCGGCAGGCAATCGCCTGATTGCCTGCGGGAGCCGGGAGAGGGCAGCCATCCGGCGCTATCCCGGCCCGTGCTAGGGACGGGAAGGGCCTGGGCGCTGCCTACTTGACCCCGGCGAAGCCCGGCGCGGTCTTCAGCGTCTCCGCGGTGTCGAAGTCGCGCAGCACGGCGTCATCGGCCATCTCCACCTCGGCGAGCCGGTCGCTATGCCGGCGGATCAGTTGCCGGGCGCCGGTATCGCCGGTGATGCGCATCATCTCCGGCAGGAATTCCGTGGACCAGAGCACGGGGTTGCCCCGTTTCCCGCGGAAGCTCGGCAGGACGATGGCGCGGCCCTGCGCCGGGTCGAACGCGGCGATCAGCCGGTCGATCACGGCGCCCGTCACCAGCGGCATGTCGCCGAGGCAGACCACCACCCCCTCCGCATCCGGCGGCAGGGCAGCCAGCCCGGCCTTGAGGCTGGCCGAGAGTCCCTCCGCATAGGCCTCCGCATGGACGAAGCGGACCGGGCGGCCGGCGAGGATCGCCTCCACCCGCTCGCGCTCATGCCCGGTCACCACCACCACGGGACGCGCGCGGGAGGCGAGTACATTGTCCACCACCCGCGCCACCATCGGCACGCCCAGGTCATCCGGCACCAGGAGCTTGTTCCGCGGCGCCATGCGGCTGGAACGGCCGGCGGCCAGCACCAGCGCCGCGACCTTGCGGGGCGGGTACGGGGCATGGCCCGCGGCGGTGGCGCCATCCGCCTGCCCGCACGGCGAAGGCAGGGCCCCGGCCGCCCGCCGCAGCCCGCCGACGCCCATCCGCATGATGTCCTCCGGCTGCACCGGCCGCCCGGCGAAGAGGCGCCATAGCACCTGATCCAATCCGTCCGGCCCGGGTGTATCGGCGCTGTCCGGCAGGATGATGGCCGGGATGTCGTCTATCTGGCCGAGGCAAAGCCGGCCGCCCGGATCCGCCGGCATGCCGAAATGGGTGATGGCGCCGCCGGCGCGCATGATGGCCGCCGGGCCCACATCGCGCCGGTCCATCACGGCGGAGGCACCGGCAATGACCAGCAATTGCGCTCCAGCGCGACGCAGGCGAGCCAGTGTCTCCGCCAGGGCGGGTACCTCGTGCCGGCAGCGCTCGGGCGGCAGCAGAGTGCCGCCGAGACGCTGCACGCGCTCCTGCATCGCCGCCACCCTGCCGTCAGGGACGCTGCCCTTCATCCCTGGCAACTCGGTGAGGACCAACCCCACCCTGAGCGGGCGAAAGGGATGGATGGAGAGCAGCGGCGATCCCTGCCGTGCCAGAGCCTCGGCCACCTCCAGCAGCCTCTCGGGGACGGCGAGAGGGATGACCCTGACGGCTGCTACCTTCTCCCCCGTCGCCACCGGGACATGGGAGGCCAGGGTGGCGATGGTCAGCGCCTCGTCCAGCAGGTTCACCCGGTCCACCGCGGCGGCATCCACCACCAGCAGGCCGGCGGATTCCGCAGACAGTTCGACCCGGCCCGCGGAGGCGCGGGAGCGGGCGAGCAGCGGCCCGCCTACGGCATCGGCCAGGCGGTGGGCGGCCTCGTCCGCCGGCACCTCGCCGGCTTCCGGCCGGGCGACGACCACATGGGCATGGCCTGCCGCTTCCAGCGCAGCGATCGCCGCATGGTCGAGCACGGAGCCCGCCTTCAGCACCCTGTCGTTGAGAGGGGTGGCGTGGGCGAGGATGGCGCCGCGCGCCTCCCCCAGCGGGGCGGGGCCGAAGATCATGCCGCAGTCGCGGGG
>CALGVL010000200.1 GCA_937930165.1 uncultured Acetobacteraceae bacterium | reverse complement strand
GCCTGGCCGAGCCCGCCGCAGCCCCCGCCCTGCTGCGGGCCATGGCGGACCGCCTGGATGCCATGGCGAGTCCGGCGGCGCTGGAGGGGCTTTCCCTGGCCCTGCTGGACCACCTGGCCGAGAGTCGGGCACCGCTGCCAGCGCGCGGGCTGCTGACGCCGCCACCCGGTCCGGAGGGCCGGCTGCGCCTCGCTGACCGGATGCTGCACCATGTCGCGGCGCTGCCGGATGGCAGGGCGGAGTTGCGCTGGGCCGGCGGCCGCCTGCCGCTCGGCCCGCGGGAGCTTGGCTGGCTGGAAGGGCTGGAGCGCGGCGCGAGCCCGGCGGAGCTTGGCGAGGGCGCGCTGGATTTCTGCCGCCGCCTTGCCGCCGCCGGGCTGCTGGAAAGCCAGTGCCCGGTTTCCGGGACGAGGCAGGACAGAGATGGCAATAGCGGCAGCGCCGTGCCGACCGCTCGCAGCCCGGCATGCCTATCCCTGGGAGGTGCCGGCGAGGCGACCGGCTCATAGGCCGGCGGCACTGTTCTGATCGTGCAGGAAAACAGCTTCCCGCCATTCCGTTGGGTGGCAGGTCGTCGGCGCCGCGCTCAGCCGCGGCGTGGCCTGGAATGCCGCTGCAGGATGGATCGCAGCAGATCCTTGATCGCCATCGCCTCGGCTTCCGGATAGCGGGCCAGCAACTCGGCCTCGTGCTGCTTCGCGGCCTGGGTTAGTTCCGTGGCGATGGCCTCGCCGCGCTGGGTCAGCGCCACCCGCACCACGCGGCGGTCACGGCTGTCCTGGCTGCGCATCACCAGGCCGTCCCGGACCATGCGGTCCAGCAATTTGGTCATGGTGGGCTGCTGCAGCAGGCAGATCTCAGCCAGTCGCGTCACGGTCTCACCCTGGCTACCGGCCAGGCTGGCCAGCACCCGCCAGACCGGCACGCTGATGCCGCGGCGGCGCAATTGTTCGTGGAACTCGCTGGAGACGACATGCGATGCCCGGGCCAGGAGGTACAGGAGGTAATCGTCGATGAAGCGGGTCGGTGCCGCGTTGTTGGCCATAGGCTGAGTCGTCACGAGCAAAACGCGCCTCCGGATTTTTCGTAAGGATAACAAACCACGGTCACGCGCGCTCTGGAATAATAGCTTTTCAAGATAAGTGCTGTTTCATATTAAACTCGCGCTGTGCCAGGATCGGCGCCGAGGAGGCCAGGATGCTGACCGACCGGATCGAAGCCCAATGGCTCGACGCCTTCGAGGCAGTGCTGCGCCTCTGCAAGGTGGAGCCGGGCATGCCGCTCTGCCTGCTGGCAGAGAGCCAGTCCCGCGCCCTGAACATCGAATTGGCCGAGCTGGCCGCCCTGCGGCTGGGCGCCCGGCCCTTCCGCTGCGTGGTGCCGACCCCGCCGCAGACCGCCCCGGTGCCGGTCCGCTCCACCGGCGCCTCCCGCGCCCTGCGCGGGCATCCTTCGGTGCTGGCGGCCCTGGCCGCCTCCCCGCTGGTGGTGGACCTGACGCTGGAGGGATTGTTGCACGCGCCGGAATTGTCACAAATCTTGAAGAGCGGCGCCCGCGTCCTGATGATCTCCAACGAGCATCCGGAGGCGCTGGAACGGCTGGTCCCCCGCCCGGAGGACGAGGTGCGGGTGAAGGCCGCGGTGAAGCGGGCCCGAGCGGCCAGGCGCATGACCGTGACCTCGGATGCCGGCACCGACCTGACCGTGGTGATGGAGGGCGCTGTCACCGCGGGCGTCTGGGGCTGGTGCGACCGGCCGGGCACGGTGGCGCACTGGCCGGGGGGCGTCGTCGTCTCCTTCCCCCGCGCCGGCAGCGTGAATGGCACTCTGGTGCTGGATGCCGGCGACGTGAACCTGACCTTCAAGCGCTACCTGGAACGCCCGGTGCGCCTCACGCTCCGGGACGACCATATCGAGGCCATCGAGGGCGAGGGCACGGATGCCGAGCTGATGCGCCGCTACCTCGCCGCCTGGGGGGACCGCGCCGCCTATGCCGTCTCCCATGTCGGCTGGGGGCTGAACGAACGGGCGCGCTACGAGGCCCTGGCCATGTATGACCGGCGCGACACCAACGGCACGGAGCTGCGCGCCTTCGCCGGGAATTTCCTGTTCTCGACCGGCGCCAATGAATTCGCCGGCCGTTTCACCGAAGGGCATTTCGACATACCCGTCAGGAACTGCACCATCGCGCTGGATGGGGAGGTGGTGGTGGAAAAGGGGAGGCTGGTCTGATGAACACCGTTGTCCTGCTGCATGGCATCGGCGGCGCCACATGGGGGCCGACCCTGCCGGCGCTCGCCCCCGCGCCGGTGCTGGACTGGCCGCTGCCCGGCTATGCGGGCACCCCCATGCTGCCGGAGACCACCTTCCCCGCCTGGGCCGCCGCGCTGCGCGAGAGGCTGGACAAGGAAGGCATCGCCCGCGCCAATATCATCGGCCATTCCATCGGCGGCATGCTGGCCCAGGAATTCGCCCTGACCTATCCGGAGCGAGTGCGCAGCCTGGTCCTCTACGGCACCACCCCGGCCTTCGGCGGCCGCGACCCGTCCTTCGCCGAAGCCTTCCTGCGCGACCGCCTGGCGCCGCTGGATGCCGGCAAGGACATGGCGGCGCTGGCCAGGGAGGGGATGCCCGCCATGCTCGGCCCGGATGCGCCGCCCGGCGCGGCGGATGCCGCGATCGCCGCCATGGCCGCGGTGCCGGAAGCAGCCTATCGTGCGACCGTCCGCTGCCTCACCACCTTCAACCGCCGCGAGGATACCGGCCGCATCGCCGCACCGACCCTGCTGGTCGCCGGAGAGCGCGACCCGCTTGCCCCGCCGCGTACCATGGAGCGGATGCAGCAGCAGATCCGCGGTTCGAAGCTGGTGGTGCTGCCGGGCGCGGGGCATCTCGCGCATCTCGAATATCCGGCGGCGTTCAACGCGGCGGTGCGGGAATTCCTTCGCTCGCTCCCGGAGGGCTGATCCCATGGAGCGCGCGCCGGACGCCCCGATCTTCGACCCCGCCGCCTTCCGCCTGACGGAGCAGGAGGCGGAACTCACCGCGAGGGCGCGCGAATTCGGCCAGAAGGTGCTGGCGCCACGCGCCGCGCGCTGGGACCGGGAGGCGAGCTTCCCCACCGAGAACTACCAGGACATGCACCGGGAGGGGCTGCTCGGCATCTGCATCCCGAAGGAGGATGGGGGCCTGGGGGCCAGCTTCCGCGCCTATTGCCTGACGGCAGCGGAGCTTGGCCGCTATTGCGGCGCCACGGCGCTGACCTGGAACATGCATGTCTGCAGCACGCTCTGGACCGGCGCGCTGACCGAGGATCTGGAGATGGACGCGGTGACGCGGGCCGAGCACCGGCTGCGCCGCCGCCAGCATTACGAGCGCATCCTGAAGGACGGCGCCGTCTATTCGCAGCCCTTCTCCGAGGGCGGCGCGGCGGCGGCCGGCACCGTCGCCTTCGGCACCACGGCGCGGCGCGTGCAGGGCGGCTTCGTCGTCAACGGCAAGAAGATCTTCGCAAGCCTCGCCGGCCATGCCGACTACTACGGCATCCTGGCGACAGAACAGCATGACGACCACAAGCTGTCGCGCCGCGACACGCTCTATCTCGCCGTGCCGGCGAATGCCGCCGGCGTGACGGTGGAGGGGGATTGGGATCCGCTCGGCATGCGCGGCACCGTCTCCCGCAACCTGGTCTTCCGCGACGTCTTCGTGGAGGAGGATGCGGCGCTGATGCCGCCCGGCCTCTACCACCAGGCGGCAACGCGCTGGCCGCACATGTTCCTGACCCTCTCGCCCACCTATATGGGGCTGGCGCAGGCGGCCTATGACTTCACCGTCGCCTATCTGCGCGGCGAATGGCCGGGCACGCCGCCGGTGAAGCGGCGCATGTACCCCACCAAGCAGATCGCCGTCGCGGAGATGCGGGTAATGCTGGAACAGACCAAGGCGCTCTGGTTCCAGGCGATCACCGAGGCCGGGCCGGATCCCTCCAAGGAGCAGGTCCTGCGCGCCTGGGCGGCGCAGCATACGGTGATGGAGAACGCCAATGCCCTCGCCGCCAAGGCGGTGCGCACCTGCGGCGGCCAGTCCATGCTGAAGTCCCTGCCGCTGGAGCGCATCTACCGCGACAGCCGCTGCGGCTCCCTGATGCTGCCCTGGACCGCGGAATTGTGCATCGACCGGCTGGGGCGGGACTGTCTCTACGAGAAGGGCGAGACGGATACGTGAAGGCCAGCCGATGATCTGGCGCTGGATCGAGCGGCACGCGCAGGAAAGACCCGAAGCGCCCGCCCTGCGCTACGAGGGCCGGCGCATCACCTATGCCGATCTGGCGCGGCAGGTTGCCGCCGCGGCGGCGGGGCTGGCGGCGCGGGGCATCGGGCATGGCGACCGGGTGGCCTTCATCGGCCCGAACCATCCCTCGCAGATCGTGCTGCTCTTCGCCTGCGCCCGGCTCGGCGCCATGCAATTGCCGCTGAACTGGCGCCTGGCGCCGCCGGAACTCGGCTTCATCCTGGCCGATGCCGGTGCCACCGCGCTGGCCGCCACGCGGGAGATGCTGGACCTCGCCCGCCGCATCGCCCCGCCCGGCTGCACCGTGCTGGATGCCGAGGCGCCCTGGCCCGACGCATCCACTGCACCGGTTCGCGGCACGGAGGAGGATGCGGTGCTGCTGGTCTACACCTCCGGCACCACCGGGCGGCCGAAGGGCGCGGTGCTGGACCAGCGGGCGCTGCTGTTCAACGCGCTGAACAGCACGCATATGCACGGCCTGACCGCGGCCGACCGGGTGCTGACGGTGCTGCCGATGTTCCATGTCGGCGGCCTCAACATCCAGACCACGCCGGCGCTGCATGCGGGCGCCGAGGTGATCCTGCATCCGCGCTTCGATCCCGCCGCCTTCTTCGCCGCCTGCACCCAGGACCGGCCCAGCCTCTCCCTTCTGGTGCCGGCGGTGATGCAGGCGCTGGTCTCGCATCCCGGCTGGGCGGGGGCGGATCTCTCCAGCCTGCGCGCGGTGGGCGCTGGCTCCTCCGACGTGCCGCTGCCGCTGATCGAGGCCTTCCACGCGCGCGGCATCCCCGTGCAGCAGGTCTATGGCGCGACCGAGACCTGCCCCATCGCCATCTACCAGACGCGGGAGGAGGCGCTGGCCGCCCCCGGCTCCATCGGCCGCCCGGCGCTGCATGCGGAGGCCAGGGTGGTGGATGGTGAGGGCCGCCCCCTGCCCCCCGGCCAGGCCGGCGAGATCGAGATCCGCGGCCCGAACACCCTGCGCCGTTACTGGAACACCGCCCAGCCTGCGCTGCGCGAGGGCTGGTTCGCCACCGGCGATGTCGGGCGGGTGGATGAAGATGGCCGCTACTGGTTCACCGACCGGCTGAAGCACGTCATCATCTCCGGCGGGGAGAACGTGTATCCGGCCGAGGTCGAGCGCGTGCTGCGCAGCGCCCCAGGCGTGGTGGAGGGCGCCGTCTGCGGCCGCCCCGACCCGCGCTGGGGGGAGGTGCCGGTCGCCGTGGTGGTCGCCGGGCCGGGCTTCGACCGGGATGCGGTGCTGCGCCATTTCGAGGGCCAGCTCGCCCGCTTCAAGCATCCGCGCGACGTGGTGGTGGTCAAGGCGCTGCCGCGCACCGCGCTGGGCAAGGTGATCGTGGAGGATCTCCGGGCGCTGGCCGCCGGGCGAGGCTGAGAACAGGCTATGCCGTGCCACGCACCGCCCAGGCCCGGGCGGTGAGATGGATGCTTCCATCCGGCTCGATTGGCAGGGTTGCGCGCAGCCGCTCGCGCAGCGCGGCACGGCGATCCTCGGTGAGCGCCATGCAATAGCCGGGGGCAGGCGCCTGGCCGCCGAGAAAAGGCGTCCAATAGTCGTCGAAGTCGCGGAACAGGGTCGGCACCTCGATCGCCCTCACCTCGACCATGCGCAACCCGATTTCCTCGAACAGCGCGAGCAGCGGATCCGGGCGGCAGATCGGGAAGCGGCGGGCTTCGTCCTTCTCGCGCGCGTCCGGATCCAGCGCCACCGCCGCATCCCAGAAGCGGCGCATCATCTCCATGCCCTCGGCATAGTCCCAGACATAGGCCGCGACCGGCGCACCAGGGCGGGCGGCGCGGTGCATCTCCGCCGCGGCCTTCGGCTGGTCCGGCACAAAATTCAGCATGAGGCCGCTGACCACGGCATCGAATTCCGCATCCCGCACCGGCAGCGCCTGCACATCGCCCAGCCGGAACTCCGCCCGCGGATCGGCCACCTGCCGCCGCGCATGGCGGAGGAAGCCCTCGGATGTATCGATTCCCAGCACGGAGGCCGGGGCGCAGCGGTCCAGGATCGCCTGGCTCAGCGCCCCCGTGCCGCAGCCGAGGTCGAGCCAGCGCCCGCCCGGCGGCGCATCGAGCCAGGCAAGGAATTCGGCGGCAACCAGCCGGCTCCAGCGCCCCACATAGGGCTCGTAGAGATCGCCGGCTGCCCAGACATCCCCCTGGCCGCCCGCGGGCCGGCGCTCGGCTTCCATGGTCATGGGCCGCCTTTCCATGCTTGGCCCCGGCCGCGGGAGTCTGTCACTGCGCCCGCAGGGGCACCAGCCTTTTCCGCTGCCTGCGAACGCCTGCCGGATCAGTCCGGCGCGCTGCCGCGGAAGGCCGGCATGGTCGCATGGCCCGGCGCCGCCACGCCCCGCCCGCGCAGCGCCAGCCAGAGGCAGCGCAGCAGGATCGCCGCATCGCCGCGCAGGCTGGGCCGGGCGGCGTAGCGGGCATCCAGCTCCAGCCGCTCGGCCCAGGGCACGGCGTTGCGCCCCGCCGCCTGCGCCAGCCCCGCCAGGCCCGGCCGCACGCGCAGCCGCTGCGCCTGCCGCGGCGTGTAGAGCGGCAGGTAGTCCAGCGGCAGCGGCCTCGGCCCGACCAGGCTCATCTCGCCGCGCAGCACGTTGAGAAGCTGCGGCAGCTCATCCAGCGCGCTGGCCCGCAGCACGCGGCCGAAGGGTGTCAGGCGCTCGGCATCCGGACCCGGCCCCTCGGCCATGCTGCGGAATTTCAGCAAGGTGAAGGGCCGCCCGCCGCGGCCGGCACGGACCTGCCGGAACAGCACCGGCCGGCCCAGCGCCAGCAGGACCGCCAGGGCAGTCAGCGCCAGCAGCGGCGCCAGCAGCGGCAGCAGCAGGGCCGTCCCCAGCAGGTCGCAGGCGCGCTTGCCCCAGCGCTCATACATGCCGGCGCTCCGCCTCCACGCTCAGGGACAGCAGCAGGCCGAGGGCGAACCAGGCCATGCGGTTGCCGAGATCGGTGGAAACCATGGCGGTCAGCGCCACCGGCAGAGTCAGCGCCGCGATCCGCGCCGTCCGGCCCGGGGCCACCCGCCCCGCCCGCGCCAGCGCCAGCGCGGCGCCGCCGCCGAAGGCCAGCAGCCAGAGCAGCAGCCCGGGCAGCCCGGCCTCGGCCAGCATCTCCAGCGCGTGGTTGTGCGGATGCAGGCTGCGGTCGTCGCCGACCCCGGCCGCGATGTTGAAGCCTCCGGTGCCAAGGCCGAAGGGTGCGGCCAGCCCGCCCCAGCGCAGCGCCTCGCCCCACAGCACCAACCGGGCCGGGGTTTCGGTGGCCGGGTCGCCAAAGAGGCGTTCCAGGGTGCGCAGCTCGTCCGCCCAGACCGGCGCGGCGGCACGCAAGCCGAACAGCCCGCCGAGGCCCAGGCCCGCGACGCCCGCCCCCCAGAGCAGCGCCGCCAGCCGCCGCCCCTGCAGCCAGAGCAGCAGCGCCGGCGCCCCCGCCACGGCAAGGCCGAGCCCGAGCAGCGCCGCCCGCCCGCCCGGCAGCAGCACCGCCACCGCCAGGGCCAGCACCGCGAGCCCCCAGGCCAGCCGCGCCGCGCCGCGCGCCTCGACCAGCCGCACTGCCGCCAAGCCGGCGGCGCAGGCGATGGCCAGGCCGGCAAGCTGGTACTGCACCCGGATGCGGGCCGGATCCGCCCCCACCTCGCCGCCGAGCACCACCTGATCGGTCGCCACGCCCCAGGCGACCGTCGCGCCCACCAGCAGGCCGATCGCCACCACCGCGGCGCAGAAGCGGCGGCGCGCCGGCGCATCCGCCCCCACCAGCAGCCCGGCCGCCAGCATCGGAGGGCCAAGCAGCACCGCCTGCGGCAGCTTTTCCGTCAGCACAGCACGGGAGGTGCTCCAGCACCCCGCCAGCACCAGCCAGAGCAGCAGCCCGGCGGCGGAGAGCAGCGGCAGGGCTAGTGCCGGGTCCAGGCGCCAGCGCCGGTCCAGCGCCAGCAGCGCCAGGCAGGGCAGCAGCAGCGCCGCCGCGGCGGCGGTGAGATCCACCGGCAGTGCTGCCACCAGGGGCACGGATTTCAGCGCCCCGGCGAAATGCAGCACCGCGGCCAGCGCGCCGGTGCCGCCCGCCAGCAATGCGGCATCGGGCCGGGGTGACGTCTCCACCCGCATCAGTCGGCGCCCGCCTGCCGCCCGGCGATGCCGAAGGGCAAGGTGTCCCGCCCGGCGCGGCCGGACCGGGAGGCCGCGAGCAGCACCGCGCCGCCCGCCCAGACCAGCGCGGCGAGCGGCGCCGCCACCGCCAGCAGCACCAGCAGCAGCGGCCGGTTCGGCAGGGAGGGATGGAGCTCGACCATCGGCGCGGAGACCAGCCGCGCCGCCACCGCCTCATCCGCCGCCACCACCAGCGCGGCGCGCTGCTGCTGGCCGAGCAGGTCGTAAAGGGTGTTGCGGAGATAGACGTCGCGCTCGGCCGCCAGCCGCGCCTCGATGGCGGCGATGCGGCGCTGCGCCATGCCGGCGAGGTCGGCCCGCACCTTGGCTTCCGCCAGGGCGTGCAGCCGTGCCAGCGCATCCAGCGCCGCCGCTCGGTCCTGGTGCGCCAGGGTCAGGGTGAAGGTGACGGTCGCCACCCCCTGCGTCACGCCCAGCCGGCGTTCGAGCCAGGCCAGCGCATCGTCCAGATCGGCTTCGATGCGCAGGCCCAGCGCCCGCCGCAGCGCCCCGGCCAGGCCGGCGCCGCGCTGCGCGGTCAGGTGTTCCAGCAGCCCCGTCTCCCGCGCCAGCATCGCCGCCGCCTCGGGCGAGCGCAGCGCGTCGAGATAGACGGCGAAATTGCCCGAGGGCCGGGTGTCCAGCAGACCGCCGGGCAGCGCCGGCACAGGGGAGAGCAGAGCGGAGGTGGCGATGCCGGTCGTCTCGGCCGGCGCCACCACCGCCCGGGCGACATAGGAGCGCGGCCAGGACAGGATGAGGGCGGTGCCGAGCGCAAAGATCATCAGCGCCGCCAGCGTCACCTGCCAGCGCCGGTCCAGCACCCCTCGCAGCACCTCCTCCAGCGGCATGCGCTCGCCCCGCCCGATCCGTTACGTCCTCTTACTAAACTGTGGGTTGAGCGGAAGGTCCAGCACCGTTGTGACGCGGGAAACCGGCGCCCGCATGCGCGCGGCGAGGATGGGGGCCGGCCGGACCTTGCCATAGGCCGGGCTCTCCCAGCCGGGCTCCAGCGCGCAAACCATCGGCGCATCGGCGCTGAGGCGCAGGCAGCCGAGCGCGCTCTCCGCCCCGTCCGGCATGGCGCGCCAATCCGCCGGGGCCAGGCGCCAGCGCAGTGTCAGGCTGGCGAAGCCTCCGGCAACACGGTCCTCCACCACCCAGCGCCGGCCCTCGGTGCGGATGCGGCGGGCATGGCGGTTGCCGCGGTGGTCACGGATCCAGGCGCCATCCGGCAG
>CALGVL010000199.1 GCA_937930165.1 uncultured Acetobacteraceae bacterium | reverse complement strand
AAACCTGCAAAACCGAATACTTCCCAAGCGCCCAAAAACCGCAGAACTCTGCCACTCTCAGCCCATTTCACGGCTGATTATCAAGCGTCTGCGCATCGAGTTGATCCGCGAGCATCGGCTCCGGCTCGTCCCGGACACCATCCACAAGGTGCTGGTCCGCCACGGCGAGAACCAGTTGCGACGACCCCGGCTGCGCCGCAAGGGTACCAGGCGCCACAGCCGCCCCATCCCCGGCGACCGCGTCCAGGTGGACGTCTGCAAGATCACCGGCGGCCTCTACCAGTACAATGCCATCGACGACTGCTCGCGCTGGCAGGTAGCCGGCCTCTTCTCCCGTAAGACCGCCAGCAACACCGTCGGCTTCCTCACCGGGGTGCGCGCGGCCATGCCGTTCCCGATCCAGCGCATCCATACCGACCGCGGCCAGGAGTTCTTCGCCTACAAGTGCAGGACCAGCTCCGGGCTTGGCGCATCAAGTTCCGCCCCACCCGACTCCGCGAGCAGTTCGCCGCCTGGCAGCGCCTCTACAACACCGCGAGGCCATACGGTGCGCTCGGCGGCCATTGCCCCGCCGACCGCGTCGCCGAACTGCTGCCGAAAGTCCCGCCGATTGAAGCCATCCACGCCGCCTACGACCCACGCCCCGAATGGACCAGACCCTACCGCTTCCGCTGGGACCCAGGCGCACGCAGGCCAGAGTGAGCTATGCAGACCTTACATCAGGCAGCCCTTCGTCCCACGGTGCGCAGACCGGCGGGGCTGATGGGAATGCGACTGTACTCGCAATCGCATCGTCAGCCCCGCCCAGCCGGCCTCATCCGAGACAGGATCCGATCTCGGCCCGACTTTCACACCTGCCTTCGCAAAACGCTTCAGCTTCGAAAGCTTGCAGGCGCACGGGCGGTTTAACACTACCTGGGCAGTGTGAGCTTAGATGGTGGCCTAAATTTGTGCCTGCAATGCGGGCACCGGATCGGCACGACGAAGTTGGCGAACAGGTGTCCGAGGATGGCGCGGCGCAGCGCCGGCAAGCTCGGCAATGGTGGCGGCCCCGGAATGCGACGTGGCATTTTTCCCCGGCCCCGTCGAGCGCTGCCCGGCGAGGCGGAGGTGCTGCAGAAGCGGGCCGCCACCGCCCGGCAGGACGCCCCAGCCGCCGCCACCACTCCCGCATATCCACCGACAGCGCCTCGGCCAAGCGCCTCCACTCTCGCTGCGCCCCCTTGTGTCACGACGGTCGCTTCATGGACGCGGCGGTATTATTCTTTACGTGCAGTAGAGGCATGGCCACTTGCGGATCTGCCGAGGCATCTCCGCATGCCGCCAAGCAGGGCGTTGCCGCTCCTGGCCACCCTGGGGCGGCGCCCGGGCCGGATCGCACCCGTCATGGTCAGGGTGATCCGGAGCCGGGCTCCTTGCCCCGGCGCTTCACGCCCTGGCACTCCTGCCCAGGGCGATCGCCGGTCAGGGCTCGGCTCCGGCTTCCAGGGCAGATTACCGCCGGGGCGCCGGACGCCTTGCCGGCTGGGCCGGGGGCGTGGCGGCGGACGGTGTGGTCGGCGCCGCGGCCGGCTCCGTCGCCTGCACGGTCACGGCGACCTTCAGCGCTGCCCCGCCCGGCACCATCCGCACGGCGAAGGCATCCGGGCCGGCATAGCCGCGATCCGGCGTGTAATCGATCCGGGTTGCATTCCCCACCGTATGGATGTTCAGCCTGCCATGCGCCGGCCGCTCAGTGACGAGGCCGGCGTCATAGGGTTTCGGCCCGGGCTGGGAAACGCTGATGGCGCACCAGCCGCCGTCATTGCCGACCACCATCGTCGCCTCGGCGGGGCGGTCCGTCGTCAGGCTGACTGCCGGCACGGTGCAGAGCCGTGCCGCACCCTGCAGATCCACCGCATAGATCCGGGCGGCGGGCGGCGCCTCAGCGCGCTGCTCCGCGCAGCCCTGCAGGACCAGCAGCCCCGCAACCGCCGCGAATGCCCGCCAGGGCGTCACCAGGCGGCTCACCGCTGGGCGGTCCGCTGGGCGGGGGCGCGGCGAGCCGGGGCAGGACGCGGGCGCTCCGCGGATGCCTCCTCGCAAGCCCCGAGATTGCCAGGGATCAGGTCCTTGCCGGCGGCGTAGGCGGCGAGTTCCGACGCGCTCGGCAGCGCCATCACCTCGTTGAACAACGCGGTGTTGCGGGGGCAGAAATCGCTGCCCAGCGCCTGGGCTTCGGTGGCGCGGGCCTGGGCCAGGTTGGTGATGTAGGTGTCATTGGCGCGCTGGCCGGCCCTGCCCTTGACCCGGGCGAAATACTGCCCGAAGGCGCGGCCATTCGCCGCCAGCTCCGGCTGGAAGCGCCGGACAAAGGCGTTGTAGCGGTCCTCCTCCTTGCAGGTGATGCCGATGACCATCAATTCGGTCTTCAGAGCCTCGACCTCGAACACCGATTGGTCCTGCTGGCTGGGGCAGCGCGGCGCGCCGAGGGCGGGCGGCGCGAGCAACAGGCCGGCCATGAGCAGGATCGCGCCGCGCGCGCGGGCGGGCGTCCCAGATCCTTTTGGCCTTTTCGGCTGTGGATGGCTTTCCCGCATGGGTCCTCGTTTCCTGGATGGTCCGACAATACCGGCGAATCAATGCTGACGGCCGTGGCGGCCCCTCCGGAGGCAAGATCCGGAGGGCGCCGTGCCGCTTCATCTCGCGGAGCGCGAGCGGATGCAAGTCTGTTTATGCGGCAAGTGCTTGGCGCCGCACTCTGAGTGCCAGCTTCAACTAACGGGGGGCCTGCGCCCCGGGGAGAGGGGAAAGGCCGGATCCGGCGGCGCCGGGTTCACCCCGCCTCCGGGCTCCGGTATGGTCTCCGGCCTTCAGGGAGAGTTCCGACTATGGTTGCGCGTGGGTGGCATCCGGGAAGCTGGCGGGACATGCCGATCCGGCAGGTGCCCGACTATCCGGATCCGGCGAAATTGGCGGAAATGGAGCGACGTCTGGCCCAATGGCCGCCCCTGGTCTTCGCCGGGGAAGCGCGGCGGCTGAAGGCGGCCCTGGCGCAGGCCGGGGACGGCCAGGCCTTCGTCCTGCAGGGCGGCGACTGCGCCGAGGGCTTCGCCGACTTCACCGCCAATATCATCCGCGACACCTTCCGGGTCCTGCTGCAGATGGCGGTGGTGCTGACCTTCGGCGGGGGGCTGCCGGTGGTGAAGCTCGGCCGCATGGCCGGCCAATTCGCCAAGCCGCGCTCCTCCGACACCGAGACGCGGGACGGCGTCACCCTGCCCTCTTATCGCGGCGACATCATCAACGGGCCGGAATTCACGCCGGAGGCGCGCATCCCCGACCCGTCCCGGATGGAATTCGCCTATATGCAGTCGGCCGGCACGCTGAATCTGCTGCGCGCCTTCGCCACCGGCGGCTATGCGGACCTGCATCAGGTGCATCGCTGGAACCTGGGCTTTGTCGCGCGCAGCCCGCTCGCCTCCCGCTATGCCGACCTGGCGAGCCGGATCGACGAGACCCTCGCCTTCATGCAGGCCTGCGGCATGTCCGACCTGCCGCAGGTGCGGGAGACGGATTTCTATACCTCGCACGAATCCCTGCTGCTGCCCTATGAGCAGGCGCTCACCCGGGTCGATTCCACGACCGGCGACTATTACGCCTGTTCGGCGCATTTCCTCTGGATCGGCGACCGCACGCGGCAGCCGGAGGGGGCGCATGTGGAATTCCTCCGCGGCGTGAAGAACCCGATCGGCATGAAGGTCGGTCCCAGCATGGACCCGGACGAGCTGGTCCGGCTGACCGAGATCCTGAACCCGGCGAACGAAAAGGGCAGGCTGACCCTGATCTCCCGCATGGGCGCGGACAAGGTGGAGGCGAAGCTGCCGCCGCTGCTGCGCGCGGTGAGCCGTGCCGGGCGCAACGTCGTCTGGCTCTGCGACCCGATGCACGGCAACACCACCACCGTCGGCGGCTACAAGACCCGCAGCTTTGACGCGGTGCTGGCCGAGGTCCGCCGCTTCTTCGACGTGCATGCCGCGGAGGGCACCCAGCCCGGCGGCGTGCATGTGGAGATGACGGGGCAGGAGGTCACGGAATGCCTCGGCGGCGCGCACCGCCTGACCGAGGCCGACCTGGCCCTGCGCTACCAGACCTTCTGCGACCCGCGGCTGAATGCGGAGCAGTCGCTGGAACTTGCCTTCCTGATCGCCGAGGAGTTGAAGGCGCGGCGCGCCAGGCCGGAGCGGCCGGTCCAGGCGGCGGAATAGGAGAAGCGGGGATGACGGACGGGCCGCTGAATATGGACGCCGTGGATACCGTCATCCCGGCGCGCACCGATGCCTATTTCAACCGCACCCGCGCCATCGTCGAGCGCTATGGCGACTGCCGGGTCACCTATGCGGTCTTCCTGCGCCGCCCCGTCATCAGCGCGCCGCGCCTGATGCTGGACTGGCTGCAGGCGGTAGCGAAGGCGCGCGGCACCAGCTTCGACATCGAGGTGATGCATCCGGAGGGCACCTGGGTCGGCGCCGGCGATCCGATCCTCTACCTCTCCGGCTCCCTCGCCCAGCTCTCGGATCTGGAGACGCTGTATCTGCAGAAGCTCGGCCCGCCCTGCGTGGCCGCGCACAACGCCTATCAGATGTGCCTGGAACTGCCGAAGGTCGCCTTCCTGGCCATGGATGCGCGGCACTGCGCCGGCTTCGAGATGCAGAACATGATGGCCTATGCCGCCAGCGTCGGCAGCGCGGCGGCGCAGAAGGAGGGGGCGAAGGGCTTCATCGGCAACGCCACCGACGCCACCGCCCATTGGTTCGGCGCGCCGCGCGGCTACGGCACCATGCCGCATTCGCTGATCGGCTACGCCAATTCCACCGTCCGCGCCGCCGAGATGTTCCACGAATGCTTCCCGGACACGGATCTGACCGTGCTGGTGGACTATTTCGGGCGGGAGGTGACGGATGCGCTGGCGGTCTGCCGGCGCTTCCCGGAGCTGGCCGCGGCGGGGCGGCTGGCGGTGCGGCTCGACACCCATGGTGGCCGCTTCCTGGAGGGGCTGGATCCGGGCGAGAGCTATGCCGTGCTGGAGCGCCACGTGCCCGGCGCCATCCGCCGCTACCGCAGCGAAACCGAGCTGCGCTACCTGGTCGGCACCGGCGTCTCCGCCGCCGCCATCTGGAAGATGCGGGAGGCGCTGGACGAGGCCGGCTTCCCCAAGGTGCGGATCGTCGCCTCCTCCGGCTTCAACGTGCAGAAATGCCGGGTGATGGCGGATGCCAAGGCGCCGATCGACGTGGTCGGCACCGGCAGCTTCCTTCCCGAGATCTGGTCCGAGACCTATGCCACCGCCGATATCGTCGCCTATGACGATGTCGCCCGGGTAAAGGTCGGCCGCGAATTCCTGCTGCGACGGAACGGGGAGCGGAAGAGGAACGGCGGCAACGGGGGCGGCCATCCCGCCTGACACCGAAACCGCAGCGGCGCGGGAAAAGCTGGTCGGCTGGACCTGTGCTGGCCTGCTGCTGCTGGTCTGGGTCGGTTTCCATCTGATGTCGCGGCTGACCACGCAACAGGCGCTGACCGCCTGGGATGTCGCCGCGCTGCGCTATGCCGGCGCCTTCCTCGGCGTGCTGCCGCTGGCGCTGTGGCGCGGCTTGCCGCGGATCCGGCTGCGGCGGCTGCCGGCGGTGCTGGGTTTCGCCGGCTTCGGCTTCCCGCTCGGTGCCTATGCGGGCTACCAGTGGGCGCCGGCGGCGCATGGCGCGGTGGTGATGGCGGCCGGGCTGCCGGTGGCGGCGCTGCTGCTGGGGGCGGCGTTCGGCCTTGCGCGCATCACCGCGCGAAAGGCGCTGAGCCTCGGCGTGGTGGTGCTTGGCTGCCTGCTGCTGGCGCGGGCCACCAGCGGGATGTGGGAGGGCGCCTGGCGAGGAGATCTGCTCTTCCTGGCCGCCGTTTCCTCCTGGGCCGCCTACACGGTGCTGGTGCAGCGCTGGCAGTTGCCGGCGCTGGATGCGACCCTCGCGATCGGGCTGCTGGCGGCGCCGCTCTACCTGCCGGTCTGGTGGCTGGCCCTGCCCTCCAGCCTGGGGGAGACGCCGCTCTCGGCCGCGCTCGTCCAGGCGGCATTCCATGGGCTCGGCGCCTCGGTGGTGGCGGGCATCCTCTATACGCGGGCGGTGACGGCCATCGGCCCCGGCCCCACCACCATGATCGGCGCCGCGGTGCCAGCCCTGGCCGCCCTGATCGCCTGGCCGCTGCTGGGCGAGGCATTGCCGCCGCTCGGCCTCCTGGCCGTGCTGCTCGTTTCGCTGGGGATGGTCCTGGGCGTTGTCGACCCGCGCCCGCGTTGACCCCCGGGGGCGGCATCCCTAGCTTCCGCCAGCCATGGCAACGACCCCGCGGATGGAGCCTTCCCGAATGAATCCCCCTGCGGGCAGGACCCGCCCGACCAGCCCCACCCCCAGGAAGCCGGGCGCATGAGCGGGAGCGCCTTCGACACCGGCCTCTTCGGCCAGCCCGGCGGCTATGCCGTGCGGATCATGGATCTCTCGGGCGGCAATGGCTCCGACCCGGTGGAGACTATCGGCGGCTTCCGGACCCTGGATCACGCCAATGCCTTCGCCCGCCGCTATGTGCGGGACAGCATGGAACGCTGCCGCACCACCGACATGGCGCCGGAGGAGGTGATCGCCGCCTGGTTCGCCTTCGGCGAGGATGCCGAGGTGCTGGGCGGCGGCGAGGCCGCCTGGCGCAGCGCCACCGAACTCTCCGACTTCGCGGCGCGGCCTGTTCATGACGCGGAGGAGCGCAACTGGCGCGCCCTTGACCCCCGCCGCGACGAGGATGAGGACGGGGAGGAGGAGGCGTGACCGCCGCCCGCCCCATGAAGCTGCGCTTCGCCCCCTCCCCCACCGGCCTGCTGCATGTGGGCAATGCCCGCGTGGCCCTGGTGAACTGGCTGCTGGCGCGCCAGCAGGGCGGCACCGTGCTGCTGCGCCTGGACGATACCGATACCGAGCGCAGCAAGGCCGAATATGCCGCGGCGCTGGAGGAGGACCTGCGCTGGCTCGGCCTGGACTGGGACGAGAGCTTCCGCCAGTCCGACCGCATGGCGCGCTACCAGGCCGCAGCCGAGAGGTTGAAGGCCAGCGGCCGCCTCTATCCCTGCCTGGAGAGCGAGGAGGAGCTTCGCTTCAAGCGGGAGCAGCGGCTGCGGCAGGGCCGCCCGCCGGTCTATGACCGCGCCGCGCTGAGGATGACGCCGGAGCAGCTGGAGCGCGCCAGGGCGAATGGCAAGCAGCCCTATTGGCGCTTCCTGCTGAGCAACCGGACGATGGAATGGCAGGATGGCGTGCTCGGCCGGCGGCAGGTGAAGCTGCCCAGCCTTTCCGACCCCGTGCTGATCCGTGCCGATGGCACGCCGCTCTATACCTTCACCTCGGTGGTGGACGATCTGGAGAGCGGCGTGACGCATGTGGTCCGGGGCGAGGACCATGTGACCAATACCGGCGTACAGATGGATCTGTGGGAGGCGCTGGGCGGCGACCTCGGCGCACTCTCCTTCGCGCATCTGCCGTTGCTGACGGATGCGGATGGGGGGCCGCTCTCGAAGCGTCTCGGCAGCCTGTCCCTGCGGCAATTGCGGCGGGATGGCATGGAGCCGGCGGCGCTGGCGGGCTATCTGGCGGCGCTCGGCACCTCCTGCGACCCGGTGCCGGGGATGCCACGCGATCTGGTGGCCGGATTCGACCTCTCGGCCATCTCCCGCTCCCCGGCCCGCTTCGACCCGCGGCAGCTTCTGGCGCTGAACCGCCGCTACCTGCACGAGGCAAGCTTCGAGAGCGTCAGGGACCGCCTGCCGGCAGGCGCCGGCGAAGCCTTCTGGCAGGCCGTGCGCGGCAATCTGGACCTGCTGCGGGAGGCGCGGACATGGTGGGAGGTGGTGCATGGCACCGTCATCCCCCCGGTGCAGGAGGGGGAAGGCGAATTCCTCCGTGCCGCCCTCGCCGCCCTGCCGCCGGAGCCCTGGGACGAGAGCACCTGGCCCGCCTGGACCGAGGCGTTGAAACAGGCAACCGGCCGCAAGGGCAAGGCGCTGTTCCTGCCGCTGCGCCTGGCCCTCACCGGCGAGGAGCACGGCCCCGACCTGAAATCCCTGCTGCCGCTGATCGGGCGCGATCGCGCCGCCCAGCGCCTCAGGCTGGCGACGACGGAATGAGATGAGCGAGCTCCACCTCCACAACAGCCTGACCCGCAGCAAGGAGCTGTTCACGCCGATCGATCCGGCGCATGTGCGGGTCTATGTCTGCGGGCCGACGGTCTATGACCTTGCGCATCTCGGCAATGCGCGGCCGGTCGTGGTCTTCGATGTGCTGGTCCGGCTGCTGCGCCGGCTCTACCCGAAGGTCACCTATGTCCGGAACATCACGGATGTGGATGACAAGATCAACGCCCGCAGCCTGGAGAGCGGCGAGCCGATCGAGACCATCACCGCCCGCACCACCGCGGACTTCCACCGGGACATGGCGGCGCTGGGCGCCCTGCCGCCGGATGTGGAGCCGCGCGCCACCCAGTCCATCGCGCAGATGATCACGCTGATCGAGAAGCTGATCGAGCGTGGCCATGCCTATGCGGCGGATGGGCATGTGCTGTTCTCCGTCTCCTCCTTCGCCGATTACGGAAGGCTGTCCGGCCGCAGCCCGGAGGAATTATTGGCCGGCGCACGGGTGGATGTGGCGCCCTATAAGCGCGACCCTGGCGATTTCGTGCTGTGGAAGCCGAGCCCGCCGGAATTGCCGGGCTGGGACTCGCCCTGGGGCCGCGGCCGGCCGGGCTGGCACATCGAATGCTCCGCCATGTCCTGGATGTATCTGGGCGAGGTCTTCGACATCCATGGCGGCGGCCACGACCTGATCTTCCCGCACCACGAGAACGAGGTCGCTCAGAGCCGCTGCGCCTTCGGCACGCCGCGCATGGCCAATTACTGGCTGCACAACGGCATGTTGCGCGTCGAGGGCGAGAAGATGTCGAAGTCGCTCGGCAATTTCTTCACCGTGCGCGACATCCTGGAACGCGGCCCCTGGGCCGGCGAGGCTTTCCGCCTGCTGCTACTGAAGACCCATTACCGCCAGCCACTGGACTTCACCTTCGCCGGGCTGGAGGAGGCAAAGTCGGAACTGGATGACGACTACGCCATGCTGGCCCGCGCCCCGACGCCGCCGGAAATGGAATCCGTGCAGGCGGAAATGGCCGAATGGGCGCTGGAGCCGCTGCGGGACGACCTCAATACCCCGTTGGCCCTGACCCGGCTGCACGATCTTCGCACCCTGGAGAATGTGGCCAGCGTCGGCGGCAGCGCGACGGCGGTGCTGAACCGTGCCGGCCGCAACTGGCCGGTGGTGCCGGGCCTGGCCGCCGCCGCCTTCCGGGAGGTGGCCGGGGTGCTCGGCCTCTGCGCCTCCGACCCACAGCGCTGGCTGCAGGGCGGGGAGGACACCGGCTGGATCGAGGAGGCCATCGCCGCCCGCCTCGCCGCCCGCAAGGCGAAGAACTGGGCCGAGGCCGACCGCATCCGCGCCGAGCTCTCCGCCAAGGGCATCGTGCTGGAGGACGGGCCACAGGGTACCACTTGGCGGCGCGCATGACGCCCTCCACCCAGGACTGGCTGGACGCGCTGCAGCGCATCGCGCTGACCGATGCGAAGCGCGCTTGGCTGCGCGCTCATCTTGCCACGCCGGACTGCACGGCAAGCCTGGACGCCCTGGCTGCCGCCACCGGCCAGCCGGCCGAAGCCTATCGTGCCCTTGCCCTGGAATTGGCCACCGCGCTGGATGCGGACCTGCCGGCCGAGCCGCTCTCCCTGCTGGCGACCAAGACGGAGGGCGGCTGGCGGCTGCGGCCGGAGGTTGCCTTCGCCCTCGGCGCGCATCGGGTGCTGCCGGAGGCCTGGACCCGCGGCGGCAAGCAGGGCGCGGACCTGCACCCGCCGCCGGGAGAGAGCCCGATCATCGTCCTGGTTCGCCCGCAGCTTGCCGAGAATATCGGCACCACCGCCCGCGCCATGGCGAATGGCGGCCTGTTCCATCTGCGCCTGGTCGCGCCGCGCGACGGTTGGCCGCAGGACCGCGCCTGGCGCACCGCCTCCGGCGCCGACCGCATCCTGGAGGCGGCGCAGGTCTTTCCGGATGTGCCTTCCGCCGTCGCCGATTGCCACCGGGTCTTCGCCACCTGCCCCCGCCCGCGGCACGTCATCACCCCGCTGCGCACCGCCCGCGCCGCGGCGGAGGACCTGCGGGAGATCAACGGGCGGGGCTTGCGCGCCGCCGTGCTCTTCGGGCCGGAGCGGGCCGGGCTGGAGAATGACGACGTCGCCTGCGCCGACACGCTGGTCCGCTACCCGCTGAACCCGGCGCATATGTCGCTGAACCTGGCCCAGGCGGTGATGATCCTGGCCTATGAGTGGTGGACCGTCGCCGAAACCACCCCGCCCCGCCAATTGGTGACCCATGAGACTCGAGTCGCCACCAAGGGCGAACTGGATCGTTTTCTGGACCGCCTGATTTCGGAACTGGATGCCTGCGGCTTCCTCGACAACCAGCCCAAGCGCCCGGGCATGATCCGCAACCTGCGCCACTGGTTCGAGCGCGGCGAAGTGACGGAGCAGGAACTCCGCACCCTGCATGGGGTGGTGACGGAACTCTCCCGCGGCCGGATGCGGCGCGGGCGGCCGGACGAGGATTAGCTCTCCAGCTTCTTCGCCAGCTTCCGCGCCAGGAGATAGCCCAGCATGCCGGCCACGGGCGCCGCCGGCAGCAGCAGCAGCCAGCCAATATGCGCCCCCTCCACCACCAGGCCGAGGCCGATGCCGAGCATCAGCCCGCCGACCAGGCTGCCGACCGTGCCGGCCGTCAGGCCGAGGACCAGGATTTCTTCGCGCGTCACCATCTCGGCCGCGGCTTAAGCGGGACGGCCCCGGTTTGACAAGCCCGCCCCCCGGCTTCTATAGGCGCGCCTCCTCCTGGGAATGCGGACGGGCCTTCGAGGCCCGCGCCCGCCCTTGTCCATCCGGGGCCTGGGCCTACCGGGACAACATCGCAGCGAAGAAGGCCGCCCCGAAGGGGCGGACAGGCGCATGACCAAGCGCATCGAGAGCAAGTACAAGATCAATCGTCGCCTTGGAGTGAATCTCTGGGGCCGGGCCAAGAGCCCGATCAACAAGCGCGACACCATCCCCGGCCAGCACGGCGCCCGCCGCAAGTCGAAGCCCACGGACTTCGGCGTGCAGCTCATGGCGAAGCAGAAGCTGAAGGGCTACTACGGCAATATCGGTGAGAAGCAGTTCCGCAGGTATTACCAGGAAGCCGTGCGCCGCAAGGGCGACACCTCCGAGAACCTGATCGAGCTGCTGGAGCGCCGGCTGGACAGCGTCGTCTACCGTATGAAGCTGGCCGTCACCCCCTTCGCCGCCCGTCAGTTCGTCAACCACGGCCATGTGCTGGTGAACGGCAAGCGGGTGAACATCCCCTCCTTCCAGGTGAAGGACGGTGACATGATCGAGGTCAAGGAGAAGTCGAAGCAGCTGACCGCCGTGCTGGACGCGGCGCAGAGCGGCGAGCGCGACGTCCCCGAATATATCGAGATCGACCACCGCGCCATGCGCGGCCGCTTCCTCCGCGCGCCGAAGCTGACGGATGTGCCCTATCCGGTGCAGATGGAGCCGAACCTGGTCGTCGAGTTCTACTCGCGCTGAACCGCGATCGGTATCGGACCGGCATGGGGGCCGCCTTCGGGCGGCCCCTTTTCTTTTGCTGCCGCGCTACTCGCCAGGCCCCAGCCCAGGCCCGCCCAACTTGCGCTCGTAATGCCGGTAGTACTTGTCGGTGACCAGATCGGTCTTCACCACCACGCAGACATCGGTGGTGTTGAACTGGTGGTCCAGCACGGCGCCGTCGCCGACGAAGCCGCCGAGGCGGAGATAGCCCTTCACCAGTGGCGGCAGCTCGCCTAGCACCGCCCGCATGTCCAGCGTCGCCGGGTCCAGCCGGTCCATGGCGACGTAGCGATGCGCCAGGGCGCGCGGACGCAGCTCCGGCGGCGCCAGATGGTTGGCATAGAGATAGGTCAGCATCGGCGCCAACGCGTCCGGGTCCGTTCCGGGCAGGCTGGCGCAGCCGAACATCAGGTCGATGCGGTGCTTGAACACATAGGCGGCGATGCCGCGCCAGAGGAGCTGCATGATCCCGCGCGTCCGGTACTCCGCATGCACGCAGGACCGGCCGAGTTCCAGGATCTCTCCCGGCAGGCGAAGCAACGGCGAGATGTCGTATTCATCCTCCGAGTAGAAGCGGCCGATTCGCTCCGCGGCAGGGCGGCGGATCAGGCGGTAAGTGCCGACAACCGCATCCGGGCCGGCACCTAGATCGTGATCCACCACCAGCAGATGGTCGGCGACGGCATCGAAGGCATCGCGGTCGCGGCGGGTGGCCAGGGCCTCGGCATCCGGATGCGCACCCATTTCATCATAGAAGACGCGGAAACGCAGGGCCTGAACGGCATCGATCTCGGCCGGCGTCGCGGCAACGCGGACGCCGAGATTCCCCGCCCGCAACTCGCCGAAGCCGGGCTCCTCGGTCAAGGACATGCCGAAACCGGGCGGCAGGCTCTCGCGCATCACTCGGCGTCCCGGCCGTTGGCGCCGCGACCTGGCCGGGTCCGGCCTGGCGGGGAGGCAGCGGGCTTGGCCTCGGCGGAGCGGCGGGCGAACAGCTCCAGCCGCAGGTCCACCAGCTCGAAGCCCAGCCGGGCTGCAATCTCCCGTGCCAGATCCTCATGCCGCGGGTCCAGGAACTCGATCACCTTGCCGGTATCGACATCGATCAGGTGGTAGTGGTGGCCGCGATCGGCCGGGTCGTAGCGGGCGCGGCCGCCGCCGAAATCACGCCGCTCCAGGATGCCCTTCTCCTCCAGGAGCCGGACGGTCCGGTAGACCGTGGCGATGGAGATGCGGCTGTCATGCGCAATGGCGCGCCGGTAGAGCTCCTCCACATCCGGGTGGTCGGCGCTCTCGGACAGGACGCGCGCGATCAGCCGCCGCTGCCCGGTCATCTTCAGGCCGCGCTCAATGCACAGCCTTTCGATGCGGGAGACGCTCTCGCGGTCGGTCGAAGCGCGGTTGTCCATGCGGCGGGGCAGTGGCCTTCCTGGCTAATGGCGGGCGGGGCCTGCCATGCGGTTCTCGATCAGGGCCACGACCATAGCGTCCCGCCGCGCCGGCCACCATGGCGGAGGCGAGGCGACCGGGGCGGTATGGGGGCAGGCCGGAGCCGGTCCGGTCAGCCGGTCTTGGTTGGCGTTGCCGCAGTGGCGGCGGCCTCCCGGCGGCGCGCCGAGGCGAGACGGCCGCGCGGCTTGGTGCCGAGGCCGATTTTCTTGGCCAGAGTGGACCGATGCTTGGCGTAATTCGGCGCGACCATTGGATAATCCGGCGGCAGGCCCCAACGCTCCCGGTACTGCTCCGGCGTCATGTTGTAAGAGGTCTGCAGATGCCGCTTCAGCATCTTCAGCTTCTTTCCGTCTTCCAGGCAGATCAGGTATTCGGGCGTAATCGATTTCTTGATCGGCACTGCCGGTTGTGGCCGCTCCGGCTGGGGTTTTGCCGCCGGCTGGCCAACGGAAGCAAGCGTCCGATATACTTCCTGGATCAGGTTCGGCAGATCGCCAAGCGACACCGGGTTGTTGGACACATGGGCGGCAACGATTTCAGCCGTCAGTCCCAGCAGGTCGGCAGCAGGGGGTTCTTCAGCCATGGGGCGCATCTTCCCGACGAAAGTCGTGAAGATATAGTGCCTCCCAGGGCCGTTTCGCAACGCGTTTCGCGGATTTCAGGGGCAGCAGGCGATGAATCCTGTCCAATCGCAAGAATTGGCTGGCGACCACCGGATCGACATCACGGCCGAGACTTGCCCGATGACATTCGTGCGCACCCGACTGGCGCTGGACCGCATGGAGAAAGGGCAGACTCTGCTGGTCCGGCTGCGCGGGGAGGAGCCACGCCGCAACATTCCGCGTACCGCGGCCGAGCAGGGCCACGCCATCCTGGCGCAGCAGGAACTGCCCGACGGCAGCATGCTGCTGCTGCTGCGCAAGGGATAGGCACCTCGCGGCCTGGCGGCGCGGCTCAGACTGCCGGCGCCAGCTCTCGCCGTAGCACCAGCGCATCCGACCCGTCCGGATAATAGCGCCGGCGGCGACCGACCTCGGTGAAGCCGAGGCCGCGATAGAGCGCCCGGGCCGCGGCATTGCCCTCCGCCACTTCCAGGAACATCGCCGCCGCCCCGCGGGCCAGCGCTGCCGCCATGGCGCCGGCCAGCAGCGCCGCCCCGAGACCCTGCCGCCGCGCCGCCGGGGCCACGGCCAGGGTCAGGATCTCGGCCTCCCCCGCCGCCGCGCGCGCCAGCACGAAGCCCTCCTCCTCCCGCCACAGGCCGAAGGCGCCGGGCATGGCCAGCATCAGGGCGATGGCATCCGGCCCCCAGGCCTCCCCCGGCGGAAAGGCGGCGGCGTGCAGTGCGGCCAGGGCCGGGGCATCCGCCGCGCCTGCCTCCCGCAGCTTCGGACTCACCCTGCGGCGTCGGCGGGCAGACGGACCGCCGGAGGCTCCACATAGAGCGGCCGGGCGGCCAGCGGCGGCAGCCTTCCGGCCAGGCGCAGCGCCCCCACCCGCGCGGCCGCGCCGGCGTCGGGCAGGCGGATGTCGGAGAGCAGCACATCCGCGCCCCCGCCCTGCAGCGCCTGGGCCAGGGCGGGCGCGGCATCCCCCACCAGGACAAGCCGGTCGGGCGGCATCGGCAGGGCATCCAGGGCGAAGACTTCGGGGGGACCAAGCGGCGCCATGGCACCGGGAGCGAAGCGTTCCAGCACCACCCGGCCCCGGCGGTTATCCACTGCCGACCAAGCCGCGCGTCCGGTGCGCTGCTGTTCCGGCAGGGCGGCGAGCAGCGCCTCCCCGGTCGTCACCCCGATCACCGGCAGCCCGGCGCCGAGTGCGATGCCCTGGGCCAGCGCGATCGCGGCACGGAGCCCAGTGAAGCCGCCCGGCCCCACCACCGCCGCCACGGCGTCCAGATCCTCCGCCCTGATCCCGGCCTCGGCCAGGACGGCGGCGGCCATGGGCGGCAGGGCGGCGGCATGGCCGCGCTCGGTATCGAGGGCACGGCTGGCCCGCACCTGCCCGTCCGCCAGCACGGCGGCCGAACAGCGGGCAAGCGAGGCATCAAGCGCGAGGATCCACACCGGACCGATTCCCAGGGGGGCTTCCGGCATATGGCTGCCCTCCGCTGCCATCCTACCGTTCACCGAAACGAGAAACCATGGCGGAGATCACAACGCGCCCCAGTTCTCACAGCTCGATCTCCACCATCACCGGCACGTGGTCCGAAGCCTGCGGCCAGCCGCGCGCCGGCTTCAGCACCACATGGCGCCGCAGGGCGCCAACCAGGTCCTGGCTGACCCAGACATGGTCCAGCCGGCGGCCGCGATCCGAGGCCTCCCAGTCCCGCGCCCGGTAGGACCACCATGTGTAGAGCTTCTGCTCGGCCGGCACGAAATGCCGCAGGGCATCGTGCCACTCCCCAGCCCTTTGCCAGCCGGTCAGCGCCTCGACCTCGACCGGGGTGTGGGAGACGACGCCGAGCATCTGCCGGTGGCTCCAGACGTCATGCTCCAGCGGCGCGATGTTGAGGTCGCCGACCAGCACGCTGCGCCGCGCGGCGCCACGCCCAGCGGTCCAGCGGGTGGCCTCGGCAACGAAGTCCAGCTTGTGGGCGAATTTCGGGTTGGCCTCGCGGTCCGGCAGGTCGCCGCCGGCGGGGACATAGAAGTTGTGCAACTCGATCGGCCCGCCAGGCGCATCCAGCTCCGCGGCCAGATGGCGGCAGTCACCCTTGCCGCACCAGTCCGGGTCGCCCTCCCGCAGCGTGAAGGGCAGGCGGGAGAGGATGGCGACGCCATTGTAGCCCTTCATCCCCTTATGGGCGATGTGCGGAAAGCCAAGGGCGCGCAGCTCGTCCAGGGGGAAGAGCTCGTCCGGGCACTTCGTTTCCTGCAGGCAGAGCACGTCAGGATCGAGCGCCCGCACCAGCTCCGCCAGCAAGGGCCGGCGCAAGCGGACGGAGTTGATGTTCCAGGTGGCGATGCGCAGCGGGCGCCGCGCGGGGAGGGAATTCGGCATCGGCCGGAGGAATAGGCCGCGCGCCGCGCGGCCGCTACCCGGTGGTTGCATTCGGCCGGGCGCAGACATCGCAGCCGGTTTCAGATGTGGCGCTTCTCGCCAGGCCGGCGCGGCGCGAATCCGACGGGGATTTTCCTGCATCGGCGGTCTGCGGCGCCAGCCGGGTCACACGCCCCTTGGCAAAGGCGACCTGCCAGCGCGTCGTCGTGCTGGTGCCCGGCGGGTTCCAGTCCTCCAGCGCGTGCATTGGGCCGGGCCCTACGCCGCCGCCGGCCAGAGCAGCAGGAAGCCGGCGGCGGGCGGCATCATTTCAACAGGCGCCCGATTTGCAAGTCGGCGCCGGCTCGCGGCACCGCCGCGAACGACCTACGGGCCTGCCGGCCCTTCGGCCGTCGGGGCCACTCAGACGATCCGGGTGCGGACCTCGCCAACACCCTCGACGAAGCCTTCCAGCAGGTCGCCCCGCTCCACTGCCGCCACGCCCTCCGGCGTGCCGGTCATGATCAGGTCGCCGGGCGCCAGCCGCACAAGCTGCGAGAGGTTGGAGATCACCTCCGGCACGCTCCAGATCAGCTTGGAGAGGTCGGAGACCTGGCGGACCTTGCCGTTCACCCTCAGCTCGATCTTCCCCTTCGAGGGGTCGACGCCATGCGCCGGCACCATGTCGCCCATCGGGGCGGAGAAATCGAAGCCCTTGCTCATGTCCCAAGGGCGACCGGTCTTCTTCGCCTCGTTCTGCAGGTCGCGGCGGGTCATGTCGAGGCCGGCGCAATAGCCCCAGACATAGTTCAGCGCATCGCCCACGCTGATATTCGCCCCGGCAGAGCCAATGGCCACCACCAGTTCCATCTCATGGTGCAGGGACTTGGTCATCGGCGGATAAGGCATGTCCGCGCCGCGCACCACCAGCGCATCGGCCGGCTTGGTGAAGTAGAAGGGGGGCTCCCGGGTCGGGTCGCTGCCCATCTCGATCGCATGCTCGGCATAGTTGCGGCCGACGCAGAAGATGCGGCGCACCGGGAACATCTGGCTACTGCCCTTGATCGGCACCGCAGCCACCACCGGCGGGGTAATGACGTAGTCGGACATCCCAGGAGACTCCACGGACGGCGAAAGGGAGCGAGGGATAGCAGCGGCCGCCCGGCCCCGGAAGCCCGATTCCTTGCCCGAACAGTTGCACTAATTATGCAATAATTGCTACAATGGTGGAGGAATGGAAAGAAAAAAGCGCCCGGTCAGGGGGGTGACCGGGCGCCATTGTTATAGTTTCCGATCGGAAAGGTCGGGCGAGCCGGCAGGGGATACCGGCATCGACCGCCGGCCTACTAGAGGCCGGCATCCACAGACTAGCGCATTGTCCACAGGGACGCAAAAGCGGATTGCGCGGTGCAGCCATGCAACAGACCCAGAAAGGCCCATTTCGCGCAGGCTTGATCGCGGCCGACGACTATTCCGCCGCCTGTGGCAACCGGTCCCGCCCTGCCGCCCAGTCCGCCGCGGCCCGCCCGAATATCTCAAACAGCCGGCGGCTGACCGCGTCCCGCTCCCAGTCGTATTCCGGGTGCCATTGCACGCCGAGCGCGAAGCCGGGGGCATCCTTTACCCGCACCGCCTCGATGGTCCCGTCTGGTGCCCAGCCCTCCGCCACCAGGCGCGGCGCCAGCCGGGCAATGCCCTGGTTGTGCAACGAGTTCACCGGCAGTTCCGTGCCGCCTGCCAGTTCCGCGATCGGGCTGCCCGGCAGCAGCCGGACCATATGCGCCTTCGCCACCCGGACACGGGAGAGCTGCTGGTCCACCGGGGTGGAATGGTCGATCCGTCCCGGCAGGTCCTGGATGCGCTGATCCAGGCTGCCACCCAGCGCCACGTTCAGCTCCTGGAAGCCGCGGCATATCGCCAGCAGCGGCAGGCCGGCGGCGATGGCGGCGCGGATCAGCGGCAGGGTGGTGGCGTCCCGCGCATGGTCTTCCGGCGTACCCTCCGCATGCGGCGGGCCGTCGTAATGCTCCGGGCAGACATTGGACCGGCTGCCGGTCAGGATCAGCCCGTCGAGGCGCGGCAGGATCTCCGATGCCAGGACCTCCCCGGCGGCGGGCAGCAGCACCGGAATGCCGCCGACCGGACCGAGCACGACGCGGACATAGCTGTCGGAGGCCGCATGATTCGGCGTCGCGAAGACACCGAAGGGCTTCACGCAGCAGGAAATACCGATGAGGGGCTTCATCACGGCAGAAAAATTGCGCGTGATTGCGGCATGATCAAGACGCAAGCGCACCGGCTGCGCGGCGAATTGCGCATGGCCGCCATCCGCCTACCGCCTACTGGATGCCGAGTTCCTCGCGGAAGCGCGGATCGTTGAAGTCGAAGAGCAGGGCCGGGTAGCGCCCGCCATAGTCCTGCTGGAACAGGCTGACCCGCGTTTCCTGCCCCTGCGGGTCCACCACCACCCATTGCCGCAATTCGAAGGGATTATCGCTGAAGACGAGGGTGAGCCGCCCCTCCGCCGCATGGCCGGTACGGTGGAGGGTGACGCGCAGGAAGCCGCCGCCGCGCTCCACCCGGCTGACGGTCACGTCGCCGGACAGCCTGAGGTTGTCGCGCAGCAGCAGGCCGAGCGGCGTGGCGGAGAGCGGCAGGGTCGTCGCCTCCCTCAGCACCTTGTCGAAATAAAAGAACTGGCCGTGGCTGGCGACCAGCAGCAGCGGCTCCGGCGGGTCGTATTCGAAGCGCATCCGCCCCGGCCGGACGATCCAGGCAGTGCCCTCCGCCGCCGCGCCATTCTGCGAGATCTGCAGGAAACGCGCCTTGACGCTGCGCAGATTGTTCAGCCAGGCCTCGGCACGGGCAATATCGGCACGGTCCTGGGCGGAAAGGGCGCCCTGGGCAGCGGCCGGCAGGGCGGCCAGCAGGATGGGCGTGGCGAAAAGGGAGCGGCGGTGCATAATCCGGAGATGTGGCCCGGAGCGGCGACGGCGAAAACCCCCCCGCCGCGCCGGGTCAGCGCCCCGGCTGGCGGAGGCCGGGCATGCCGGCCGGCATCTGCATCACCCGATAGCCCTCGGGCGGGCGGAAGCGGGTGGCATCCTGCGTGCCATAGGTCACCTGCCGCGCCTCCATCCCACCGCGATGCCCGTCATAGGTGCCGCTGCTGCGCAGCATGACGCCGTCCTTGGTGATGCAGGCCTCGCCGCTGTTCTGCCCCTCCTGGTAGCGCCAGAGGGTGCAGGAATGCCCGGCCACCACCGCATTGCCACCGCGGGTGAAGCGGGCATTCTCGCCCGGCTCCGGCAGGGACGGGCCGCCGGCGGCGCCGAGCGGCAGCTCCATCACCATGCGCTGCGCGTCCATCACCATGACGACGCGCCGGCTGCGCCGGTCCAGCACCGCCCAACCCATGCCGCCCGGCATGTCGGTGCGAAGCTTCTGCTCGGCGCTGAGCCAGGAGAGGCGCATCTCCTGCCCCTCCGCCTGCGGGCCGGTGAGGCGGTAGACAACGCTGACATCGCGGGTCGGATAGAGAAGCGGGCGGTCCTGTGCCGCGGCAGGCAGGGCGGCAAGGCAGGCGAGAAGCGCGGGGATCAGGGGGCGCATGCGGGCTCCTGTGGCGCGGTGTGACGGGGAGGCCAGCAACGAGCCTCGCGCGCGGGCCGGCACCGCGTCAATCGCGGCGGCAGCCCCGCGCCGGGCGCGGCCTAATCCTCCTCGCTGCTCCGCCGCACCAGTACCTCGCGCTTCCCCACATGGTTGGCCGGGCCGACGATGCCCTCCTTCTCCATCTGCTCGATCAGCTTGGCGGCGCGGTTGTAGCCGATGGCCAGGTGCCGCTGGATGAAGCTGGTGCTCGCCTTGCCCTCGCGCGCGACCAGCGCCACCGCCTGGTCGAACAGCGCCTTCTCGCCATCCGAGGCGCCGGCGATGCCGGAGAGCGACAGGCCGCCGCCCTCGCCGCCACCGAGATCCTCCTCCGCCTCGGTGACCTCCTCGACATAGGCGGGCTCGCCCTGCTCGCGCAGGAATTCGACAACCCGTTCCACCTCGGCATCG
>CALGVL010000198.1 GCA_937930165.1 uncultured Acetobacteraceae bacterium | reverse complement strand
AGACGGCATACGATATTGGTCAGTGACTGGAGTTCAGACGTGTGCTCTTCCGATCTTATGCGCGCCTGACCCGTGCAACGATGCTGGAGGTGGCGGACCAGGATTTCGTCAAGACGGCACGCGCCAAGGGCGTGCCGGAAGGCCGTATCCTGCGCGCGCATGTGCTGCGCAACGCGCTGCTGCCTGTCATCACCTTCGCCGGCATTCAGGCGGGGCAGTTGATCGGCGGTTCGATCCTGGTGGAGACGGTCTTTGCCTGGCCCGGTATTGGCCGCCTGGCCTTCGATGCGCTGCTGGCGCGGGACTATCCCGTGCTGCTCGGCGTCTTCTTCTGCACAAGTGTCATGGTGGTGCTGTTCAACCTCGTCACGGATCTTCTCTATGCCGTGGTGGATCCGCGCGTGGAGGTCTCAGGATGAGGGATTTCTGGCGCCGCTATCGGCGTAACAAAGGCGCAGTCCTGGGGCTGGTGATTTTGTTCCTGGTCATCCTCATGGCCATCCTGGCACCGGTGCTGTTCCCCGGTAGTCCATGGGACATGGTGGGTGCGCCCTTTATGCCGCCGGGCGAGATGGGATTGCTGCTCGGCAGCGACAGCCTGGGGCGCGATGTCGCGGCAGGCATTGCGCATGGGGCACGCATTTCCTTGCTGGTGGGGGCCGTTTCCACCCTGGCTGCCCTGCTGATCGGAGTGACGCTGGGGGCGGTGGCCGGCTATCTCGGCGGCTTCGCGGATGATGCGGTGATGCGCTTCACCGAGTTCTTCCAGACCATCCCCAGCTTCGTCCTGGCGATCCTGCTGGTGGCGATCTTCAACCCATCGATCTCCTCCGTCGTTTTCGCGATAGCGGTGGTGTCCTGGCCGCCGGTGGCGCGGGTGGTGCGGGCGGAATTCCTTTCGCTGCGCTCGCGTGAATTCGTGCAGGCCGCGGAGGTGCTAGGGAAGTCGCGCCTCTCCATCGTGCTGACGGACATTCTGCCGAATGCGCTCTCGCCCATCGTGGTGCTGGCCTCGCTGATGGTGGCCACGGCGATCCTGCTGGAGAGCGCGCTGTCCTTCCTCGGACTCGGCGATCCGAACCTGATGACCTGGGGCTTTCTGATCGGCGCCGGCCGCAGCGTGATCCGGCTGGCCTGGTGGATGAGCGTCTTCCCGGGTATCGCCATCTTCCTTACCGTCCTGGCGCTGAATCTGGTGGGTGAAGGGCTGTCGGACGCGCTCAATCCGCGGCTGGCAAGGCAACGGGGGGCGGCATGAGCCTGCTTTCGGTCGAGAACCTGACCGTCGCCCTGCCGCCCGGCGGGGACCGGCCGCATGCGGTGGAGGACATCACCCTCACCGTTGATCCCGGCGAGATCCTCTGCGTCGTTGGGGAGAGCGGCAGCGGCAAGTCCATCACTGCCAATGCGGTCATGGGCTTGCTGCCGCGTAGCCTGCCGGTGAAAACCGGCCGCATCCGCTTCGAGGGGCAGGACCTGCTGGATCTTACCCCGGAGGCCATGCGGCGCCTGCGGGGTGCCCGCCTTGCCATGATCTTTCAGGAGCCGATGACGGCCCTGAACCCGCTGATGCGCGTCGGCGACCAGATTGCGGAGGCGCTGCGGGTGCATGGCGCCGGCGGCGATGTGGCGCGCCGGGTGCCGGAACTGCTTGCCGCCGTGAACCTGCCCGACCCGGCGGCGATCGCGAAGAGCCATCCCTTCCGCCTTTCCGGCGGCCAGCGGCAGCGGGTGATGATTGCGATGGCGCTGGCGCTGGAACCCTCGCTGCTGATCGCGGACGAGCCGACCACCGCGCTCGACGTCACCACCCAGATGCAGATCCTGCGCCTGATCCGGGAGATCCAGTCCCGGCGCGGGACCGGGGTGTTGTTCATCACCCATGATTTCGGCGTGGTGGCGGAAATCGCGGATCGCGTCGCCGTCATGCAGCAGGGCCGGATCGTGGAGCAGGGGCCGGCGCAGACGGTGCTGAACCGGCCGCAACACCCCTATACCCGCTCCCTCATTGCCGCTGTGCCGCATGGCGCGCCGCCGGAGCGCCCGGCTGCCGGCGGCGAAACCATCCTGCGCGTGGCGAATGTGGTGAAGACCTATCGCCGCGGCGGCTGGTTCGGAACCAGCGCCACGGTGCGTGCCGTGCATGATGCGGACTTCACCCTGGCCAAGGGCGAGACCCTGGGTGTGGTCGGTGAGAGCGGCAGCGGCAAGTCCACCCTGGCCCGCTGCGTGGTGCGGCTGGTGGAGCCGGAGACCGGCGAGATCACCTTCAACGGCACCAATCTGCGTCCGCTCTCGCGCGCCGCCTGGAAGCCTTACCGCCAGCGCATCCAGATGGTGTTCCAGGATCCCTATGCCTCGCTCAACCCACGCCGCAAGGTGGGAGAGACGATCGCGGAGGGGCCGATCACCCATGGCGTGCCGCGTGAGGTCGCGCTGGACCGTGCGCGGGAGCTGCTGCGCCTGGTGCAGCTTGATGCCGGCGCCATGGACCGCTACCCGCATGAATTCAGCGGCGGCCAGCGCCAGCGCATCGGCATTGCCCGCGCCCTGGCGATGGAGCCGGAGCTGCTGATCGCGGATGAGCCGGTTTCGGCGCTGGATGTCTCGGTCCAGGCACAGGTCCTGGCGCTGCTGGCGGAGATCCGGCAGCGCCTCGGCCTGACCATGCTGTTCATCACGCATGACCTGCGCGTGGCGGCACAGGTCTGCGACCGCATCGCCGTGATGCAGCGTGGCGCCATCGTGGAGCAGGGCCCGACGGCGCAGGTCTTCTCCTCTCCGCAACATCCCTATACGCAGCAATTGCTGGACAGCATTCCGGGCCGGGGATGGACTCCGCCTGATCTGTCCCAGGCTGCCTGAAGGACGCAAGCAATGACCGAAGCTCTCGATCCTGGCGCCCGCCGCGCCATTCTGGAAGCGGTGGACAGCCTGCGCGACGAGGCGGTGGCGACCTTGCAGCGCCTGGTCCGCTGCCCCTCCACGCTCGGCAAGGAGGCCTCGGCGCTGGAGGAGATGGCGCGCATTTACGAAAGCCTGGGTCTTGTGCCGCGCCGCGTGCCGACAGTGCCGGAGCAGCTTGCGGCGCATCCCGGATTCTCGCCGCCGCTGATCTCCTACGACGG
>CALGVL010000197.1 GCA_937930165.1 uncultured Acetobacteraceae bacterium | reverse complement strand
GTTCAGACGTGTGCTCTTCCGATCTGTCGGTGCTGTACCCGGACTCGCTCTCCACCTCTGCGCACAGCCGGTCGCTCTCCGGCTCCGAGAGGGCGAATTCCACCGCCGCCCCCGCGATGTTCCAGGCGATGTCCTGGCAGCCGACCAGGTCGTGCGCGGCATGGTGGTCGAGGGCATCGGCCTTCAGGATCCGCCCATCCGGCAGCGCCAGCCACTCCCAGGCATGCAGCCGGTTGTCGGTCTCCTCCCGGCGCACCCGTCGCTCCAGCCGGACCAGCTCCTCCGGCGGCCAGCGATGGAGGCTGCGGGCCAACTCGCTGCCGAGGGCGAGCCTGGCATTGCGGCGCGCCATTTCCCAGAGTACGGCCAGGGGCGCGCCCCGCTCCGCCCCGGCCGGAAAATGCCGGGCGTGGAAGCCAAGATGGCGGCCGAGCTGCGCCACCAGCCGGTCTCGTCCGACGGGGTGGCGGTCCAGGGAGCGCCTCGGTCATCCATTGCTTGATGAGGAAGCCGTGGCGGAAACCGGCGACCGGCGGGATGAGGCGAGCGGCCTGCAAGGCCCGCGCCTGCTCCAGCTTGCGCGCGCCCTCCTGCCCGAGCGCGGCGGATTTCAGCAACCAGGTGCCACCGCTGGCGCGCAGCTTGCGCGCAGGAGGAATTTGCGCCGCCCCAGCAGCACCTTGGCGGCGGGCCAGTCCGCCTCCCGCGCATAGCGGTGCACCCGCCAGCCTCCGGCGGAGATCTCCTCAGCCGGGCCCTCCGCCGCGCCGACCAGCTCCGCCGCATGGTGGGCGCTTCGCTCCCAGCGCTCAAGGTGGCGGGGATTCGCCCGTGGTCCCGGCGCGCCAAGATGGCTCGGGAAGAAATGGATCCGCTCCGGCGCGATGCAGTGTCGTCCAGGAAATCCCCGACCGCGCCGAAGGAGCCGCCGGACAGGCCCGGTCCCTCATCCGCCACGGCGAAAGCGCGTCGCCGGCCCGGACAGCAGTGCCGCCCGCAGATCCTCCGCCACGGCCAGCCGGCGGTGATAGGAGTGGCCGACCGGGCGCACCCGTCAGCGGTGGCGGCGCACCGGTCGCCGCGGCCACCAGTGCGGCCAGCGGCGCGCCGATGCTGCGGATGCCGATGACGCGCAACGGCGCCCCACCGACATCGCCGAGCGCCGCAGCCGCAGCCTGCACATAACCTTCCGGATAGAGGGAGTAGAGGGCGAAGCCCTCCGCGCGCTTCGTGCGCGGCGTCCCGGGGAGCCGCGCCGCATGCAGCACCGCGACCGCCGCCTCGGGAACCGGACCGAGCCGCGCGAAGCCGCTCTCCCAGGAAAGCCGCACCGCCTGGGCGATGCGCGCGAGCAGGGCCATCGCAGCCTCGGCATCCGGCCATCGGGCATCGCGCTCGCCCGCCTCGGTGAAGCGCGCATCGGCGATGCCCTGGGCCAGCTCGCTGGCTTCGATCAGCGCCGCGACCAGCGCGCCATGGCGCTCAATCCCCGCCAGCATCCCGGCGAGCCGCCACAGCATCCCGGCAATGCCGCCGAGCTTCTCCCAAGGACACTCGGTGCGGATCAGGTCGCCATAGGCATACGTCGGGGGCACCGCCTTCGGCTTGACCGCGGCGCGGCGCGAACGCCGGCCGCGAGGGCGCGTTTCCGGCGGGCGGCCTCAGGCATTCTCCTGGCGGGATTCCACGGCGGGAACCGGCTCGGCGTCGCGCCACAGGCCGAGGGCCGAGGCCGGGATCCGGAGATGGGTCATCAGCCGCGCCGGCGTGCCGCAATGCGCGTAGCGGAGGGCGCCGAGATAGCGGCTCTCCTCCACCGCATGCGCGAAGCTGCTGTAGTCGAGCATCCTTTGCCGGTGCCGCAGCAGCCGCCGCAATTCCGGATCGCCCAGCCGGGAGGCCAGCCGCAGCATGCGCCGGTTCGCGGCGCTGAAATGCGGCGTCGCGGCATCGCAGTTGGAGACCGATCCCTGCAGCACCCGGTAGACGTAATGGGCCTCCGGCGTGAGGTGGAACCGGGCGCCGCGCGCGACGCATTCGGAGTAGACCAGGAAATCCTCGCCGGCGCCCACATCCTCGGCGAAGCGGACGTGGCTCCGCTTCAGGAAGTCGCGATGACCCGTGTTTAACATCGCGGAAGCATCTGGAATGGCTCGGCTTCCCGTTCGTTTCCAGGAGGCATGTCGGGTTGCGGCGCGGGGAATGTTTCCCTGCCTTCCCGCGTCGGGCGCGCGCCCCTCAGCCGGGGGCGGGGTGCCCCGATGCCGCCAGGAGGCACCGTTCCCGCCCGGCCAGCCAGTTCTGCAAGTGCGCCGTCAGCTCGCCGCCCAATCCGTTGTGCTCGTCGATGAGCTGGATGATGCGCGCATTCGGCATCATGCAGGGCCGGACCGCCGCCACCACCTCCCAGGCCTCGCGCCACGGCATCCCGCGCGCGATGAGGATGCCGATGGCCATGGAGGTGCTGCGGCTGACGCCGGCGACGCAATGGGTCAGCAGCCTGGCGCCGGGCGCCAGATCGGCGGTGAAGTCGAGCACATCGAGGAGGTGCTGCCGGCACGGCGCTACATGGCCGTCCAGTTCCTCGGTAATGTCATGTAGATGCAGGAGTAGGTGATGCGGCCCCTGGCAGGCGAAGCCGGGGGTGCCGGGACAGAGGAGGCTGACCGTCCTCGCCGGCCAGCCCTGCCGGAGCAGATCCGTCGCCTCGGGCAGCGTCGTGATCCTGAGGTCGAACATGGCGGCAGGCTACCGGCGGGTGCCCCGCGGCGTCCATGCGCGGGCGGGCGGCGCAACGGTCCCGATGCCGGCGGCTCCCGCCGAGGCCGCAGCGCCGCCGGCGCGTTGGAAGCCCATCATGCCAAACCCCCTGGAGCATCGCTTGTCGGACATCCTATCGGACCCGCCCGGCCTCTCCCTGACGCCGGAGGAGGCCGTCAGCCGGCTAGAAACACTGCATACGCGGGCGCTTGACGCGCTGCGCGCCGCGCTGGCCCGCTTCCTCGCCGGCGGCGACCCCCCGAGCGCCGAGGAACGCGCCCGCTTCCGCTACCCGGAATTGCGGGTGGCTTGGCACGGCAATGCCGCCCCGCCGGTGCTGCGGCGGGCCTGGGCCAAATTCCAGGTGCCCGGCCTCTATGCCACCACGGTGACGCAGCCAGGCTTCTTCCGCCGCTATCTGCTGGAGCAGTTGCGGCCGCTGGTCGAGGATTTCGGCGCCACCGTCCAGGTCGGCATCAGCGGGCAGGAGGTACCCTACCCCTATGCGATGGAAGGCGTGGGGGACGAACTGTCCCGCGGCACCGTCTCCGCCGCCGACCTTGCACGGCATTTCCCGACGCCGCTGCTCTCGGCGGTGGGGGACGAGGTGGCGGACGGCACTTGGCAGTTCGCCCCGGGCCAGCCCCGGCCGCTGGCGCTCTTCGATGCGGTGCGGGTGGATTTCTCCCTGCGCCGGCTGGTCCACTACACCGGCACCGATTGGCGGGCGATCCAGCCCTGGATCCTGCTGACCAATTACCACCGCTATGTGGACCAGTTTGTGCAATGGGCGCTGGCTGAACTGGCCGTGCCGGACGGGCCCTATGACCGGCTGGTCCTGCCGGGCGGCGGCTGCGTCCGGCGCGGCGATGATCCGGCCGCGGCCGGGGCCGTCGTCGCGGCCGCGCCCTGGCACCGCTTCCAGATGCCCGGCTACCACCTGCTCCGGCGCGAGGGACGGGGACAGGGAGTCACGCTGGTCAATATCGGCGTCGGCCCATCCAATGCGAAGACCATCACCGATCATCTGGCGGTGCTGCGCCCGCATTGCTGGCTGATGGTCGGGCATTGCGGCGGGCTGCGGCAGTCGCAGCAGATCGGCGACTATGTCCTGGCGCATGGCTATCTGCGCCGGGACAGCATCCTGGACGACCTGGTGCCACCCGAGGTGCCGGTTCCGGCCCTGGCCGAGGTGCAGCTTGCCCTGCAGGAGGCGGCGGCGCGCGTCACCGGCGACCATGGCGAGGCGCTGAAGCGCCGCCTCCGCACCGGCACGGTGGTGACCTATGCCGACCGGAACTGGGAATTGCGCTGGTCGCAGGAGCGGCGACGCATCAACCTGGCCCGTGCCGTCGCGGTGGACATGGAAAGCGGCACTCTGGCGGCGCAGGGTTACCGGCTGCGCGTGCCCTACGGGACGCTGCTCTGCGTCTCCGACAAGCCGCTGCATGGCGAGATCAAATTGCCGGGCGCGGCCAGCGCCTTCTACCAGCGGGCGGTGGGCGAGCACCTGGCCATCGGCCTCGCCGCCCTGGACCTGCTGCGCGGGCAGCTCGGCCCGCTGCACTCGCGCAAGCTGCGGAGCTTCGACGAGCCGCCCTTCCGCTGATCAGTCCCGCGCGGGGGCGGAATAGCCGCGCAATTCGTTGTAGCGGCGCCGCTGCTCCGGGGTCAGCACCTCCACCATGGCCAGGTGGTAGCGGAGATGGGCCGCGCGCAGCATCGCCTGGCTGCGGCCGATGGCGGCGGTCAGGGACTCCAGCGAGGCCGGGGTGACGGAGCGGGTGGCGAAGGCCCGGTCGAGCGCGGCCTCCTCGGCGATCAGCCGCTCGCCGAGCGGCACCGTTTCGGCCGTCATGGCCTCGCGCAGCGCGCGGGTTCTGTCGCGCTGCTCGGCGCTCAGCCCCAGCGGTTCCGCCAGTTCCAGCACATGGGCGGGGCCCGGATAGCCGTTCAGCTCCGCCGCGAGGGCGAGGCCCATGCCCCGCCCGGCGCGCAGATCGCTCAGTTGCTGGTCGGACAGCGCCTTGATGGGCCGCGACTGCATCCCGGCATAGGGCGAGGCCGCCGCCTGGTCCGGGGCGTGCGCGCCGCCATGGTGCTGCGCCGCCGCCGGCCCAGCGGCGAGGATCGCGGCCAGGAGGAGAGCGGAGGGTCGGGCCATCTCTGTCGTCCGGGGCATGGGTGGTGAAAGCCGGTCCCGCCTCTGTACCGAAACCGGATCGGCCTGTCGCTTCAACCCGGCTCCAGCCGCAGCACCCGGCCGCGGCCCTCATCGGTCAGGATGTAGGGCAGCCCGTCCGGCCCCTGGATCACGGCGCGGAAGCGGGTGCGGTTCCAGAGCAGCCTTTCCTCCCCCGTCACCCGGTCGCCCTGGGTCGAGAGACGCACGAGGCCGGGCGGGTTCAGGCAGGCCAGGAACAGGCTGCCGCGCCAGGCGGGGAAGGCATCGCCATCATAGAAGGCGATGCCGGAGGGGCTGACCGAGGGCACCCAGGCATGGATCGGCTCCTCCATATCCGGCCGGGAGGTGCCCTCGCCGATCCGGCTGCCGTCATAGTCCACGCCCTTGGTCACCACCGGCCAGCCGTAATTGCGGCCGGGGAGGATGAGGTTCACCTCGTCGCCGCCGCGCGCGCCGAACTCGGCCTCCCACAGGCTGCCGGTCCAGGGATTGAAGGCCAGGCCCTGCGGGTTGCGGTGGCCATAGGACCAGATCTCCGGCCTGGCTCCCTGGCGCCCGGCGAAGGGATTGCCCGGCAGCGGCGCGCCATTGCGATCCAGGCGGAGGATCTTGCCGGCCAGGTCGTCCAGCCGCTGGGCGCGCATCTTGTTCACGAAGCGATCCCCGGTGGAGAGGAACAGCGCCCCGTCTGGGCCGAAGGCGATGCGGCAGCCAAAATGGTTGCGCCCCCGCTCCTGAGGCGGGGTCGCGTCCAGGATGGGCGTGACATCCTCCAGGCCCTTGGCATCCGGCGAGAGCCGCGCCCGCACCAGCCGCGTCAGCGCGCCACCCCGCACCAGGGCCGCGTGGCAGAAATAGACCTGCCGTGTCGTGGCGAAGTCGGGTGCCAGGGCGACATCCAGCAGGCCGCCCTGACCGCCTGTCTCGACTGGCGGCACGCCGGCAAGGGGGGCGGAGACGCTGCCGTCGCGCCCGATGATGCGCATGCGCCCCGGCCGCTCCGTCACCAGCAGGCGGCCATCCGGCAGGAAGGCGCCGCCCCAGGGATGGTCGAGGCCCGTGGCAAAGTCACGCACCCGGAAGGAGACGCGCTCCTGTGCCGGCGCGGCCGGGGCGAGGAGCAGCAGGGCAGCCAGCAGGAGGTGTCGCATGTTGCCGAGTTGGGATGCGGCGACGCGGTGTCTACCCTCTCCCGGCGCGGCGGAATGCCCGGCAGGCTCCGGGACGTGACATGCGCGGCGTGCAACGATACGCGGGGCCGGCGGTTACGCGGGCCTCACCTCAGCGACGGAGGCTGCGCGATGCCCGGCCGGAATCCTGTGAGCACCGCCAACATTATGGGCCACCCGCTCCATCCGATGCTGATCCCGTTTCCGATCGCCTTCCTGGTCGCGACCCTCGCCTGCGACCTGGTCTTCTGGAGCACCGGCAACCCGGCCTGGGCGACGGGGGCGTTCTACCTGCTCGGGGCGGCGCTGATCATGGCCGCACTCGCCGCCGTGGCGGGACTGATCGATTTCCTGGGCGACAAGCGGATTCGTGATCTGAGCCCCGCCTGGCACCACATGATCGGCAACGTCATCGCCGTGCTGCTGTCCCTGTGGAATTGGTGGCGCCGCTATGATGCCCCGGATCCCGGGGCGGCGGTCCTGCCGACTGGCCTGGCCCTGTCGCTGATCGTGGTGCTGGTCCTGCTCTATACCGGCTGGCAGGGCTGGGAGATGGTCTACCGGCACCGGGTCGCGGTGTACGACGCGCCGGAGCAGTGAAGGGGCCGCCTGCCAGCACCGGGCCGGCGGCGCTGCCGGGCGGGCCTCCATTGTGGTCCGTGCCGGCGATGCGCCGCCACGAACCATATTACTTGTCCAGGCGCCGGCTGCCCCCTGGCTGTCCGGCCCCGGCGCGGCGCCTCAGCCGATATTCCCGGCGATCCAGTCCTTCAGCGCGCCCTTGGGCAGGGCGCCGACCTTGGTGTCCAGCAGCTTGCCGTCCTTGAACAGCAGCATGGTGGGGATGCCACGCACCGCATATTCGTTCGGCGTCACCGGGTTCTCGTCGATGTTCACCTTCGCGATGGTGAGCTTGCCGGCATATTCCTTGGCGATGTCGTCGAGGATCGGCGCCACCATGCGGCAGGGGCCGCACCACTCCGCCCAGAAATCCACCAGCACAGGGCCGGAGGCTTCCAGCACGTCGCGCTTGAAGCTCTCGTCGGTCACGGCCTTGGTCAGTTCGCTCATGCTTGGTCGCCTTGCTTTGGGCAATGGGGCTATATGGGTCGCCCCATTCTCGCCGCAAAGTCGGGCGCCGGCCGCTCCGGGTCAAGGATTGCGGCAGCGCGGGGCGGTCATGCGTCCGGCGCGTATCGATCCAGCAGCGGGGCGGGCAGGGGCATCAGCCTGGCGCCATAGGTCCAGACCAGGGCGCAATCCACCGCCCGGCCGGGGAAGGCCTGGCGCAGCACCGCCCGGTAGGCGGCCATCTGCCGGAGATAGAGGGGCGCCACCTCCTCCGCGGTCGCGGGGGGCGGGCGGTTGGTCTTGTAGTCCAGCACCAGCACCCGGTCCGGCTTCACCACCAGCCGGTCCACCTGGCCGGCGACCAGGCGGCCGCCGACGGTGCCGGCGATGGGGGCTTCCGCCAGGCTGTCCGGGCCGAACACATCCGCGATATCGGGGGCGGCGAGCAGGGCCAGGACCTCGGCCAGGACCTCGGCCTGCTCCGCTTTGTCGAGTCCGTGGCCGGGGCGGGCCAGGAAGCGGCGGCCGGCTTCCTCCCGCTCCGCCACCGGGCGCTCGGGCAGGTGCTGCAACAGGGCGTGGACCAGCCGGCCGCGGCGGAAGCGGCGGCCCTCCGGGTCGGCGGCGCCATGCGGGGCGGCGGCGGGGGTTTCCTGCTCGCCGGGCAGGGCGGAGGGCATGATGGCGGACTCCGCGGCCTCGGGCGGGGCGGGGCGCGTGGCCCAATCGGGCAGGGGCGGCGCTTCGATGGCAGCGGTGGCGGCGCGATCCTCCGCCGGGGGCACGCTCTGCGGGCACTCCAGGCGCCAGAGCGAGGCGCCGCCGAAGTCGCAAGCTGCCGGGGCGCCGAAGGCCGTGTGGTCGAACTCGATCTCGACCGCGCCCTGGCCTTGCAGGCGGCGGAAGCCGGCGGCGACTAGGCCGTGCCACTCCTCCGGCTCCTCGCCCCAGCCACAGACCAGCAGCCGGTCCTCGGCGCGGGTCAGGGCGACATAGAGCAGGCGGTTCTCCTCCTCCTGCCGCTTGCGCTCCTCCTCGGCCAGCACGCGGCTATAGGCCGGGGCGTGGAATTCCTTACGGTTCTTCGGTGCCCAGAGCGGCAGTTCCATGTCGCCCAGGCTGGCCCAGCGCACCGCCTTCTCGCCCTTGCCGGAGCCGACATCGGGCAGGATGACAATCGGGGCCTGCAACCCCTTGGCGCCATGCACGGTCATGATGCGGACGGCATCGGCGCTGCTCTCGGCCTCCCGCTTCACTTCGGCGCCGCCGCGGCGCAGCCAGTGGACGAAGCCTTGCAGGCTGGGCGGGTGCTTGCGCTCGTAGTCGAGGGCGGCGTTCAGCACCTCGTCCAGCGGGTCCGCCGCATCGGGGCCGAGACGCGCGAGCAGCTTCGCCCGGCCGCGATGCTCGCCCAGCACCTCCGCCAGCAGGGCATGCGGGGAGACGATATCGGCGCGGCCCATCAGCCCCGCGATCCAGTCCGCCGCCCGGC
>CALGVL010000196.1 GCA_937930165.1 uncultured Acetobacteraceae bacterium | reverse complement strand
CGCGCTGGTGAAGGGCCTTGTGGAGCAGCAGTACCGCCGCAACGACAGCTTCTTCGCCCGCGGCACCTTCCGCATCCGCGGCGAGACGGTGGACATCTGGCCTTCCCATCTGGAAGACCGCGCCTGGCGCATCAGCCTGTTCGGCGACGAGGTGGACGCGATCCGCGAATTCGACCCGCTGACCGGCGAGGTAACGGCGGAAATGGACCGCGTCTCGATCTACGCCAACAGCCACTATGTCACGCCGCGCCCGACCCTTCAGCAGGCAATCGCCCAGATCAAGGCGGAACTGAAGACGCGCCTGGCGGAGCTGGAGGCCGAGGGCAAGCTGCTGGAAGCGCAGCGCCTGCAGCAGCGCACCATCTTCGACATCGAGATGCTGGAGACCACAGGCTCCTGCAAGGGCATCGAGAATTACAGCCGCTACCTGACCGGCCGGAACCCGGGAGAGCCGCCGCCCACCCTGTTCGAATACCTGCCGGAAAACGCGCTGCTGATCGTGGATGAGAGCCACGTGACCGTACCGCAGATCGGCGGCATGTACCGCGGCGACTTCGCTCGGAAATCCATCCTGAGCGACTACGGCTTCCGCCTGCCTTCCTGCGTGGACAACCGGCCGCTGAAGTTCGAGGAGTGGGACGCCTACCGGCCGGAGACGATCTTCGTCAGCGCCACTCCCGGCTCCTGGGAAATGGAACGCACCGGCGGCGTCTTCGTCGAGCAGGTGATCCGCCCGACCGGACTGGTGGACCCGGTCACCATCGTGCGCCCCGTGGAAGGCCAGGTGGACGACCTGCTGGCCGAGTGCCGCGAGGCTGTGAAGCGCGGCGGCCGCGTGCTGGTCACGACCCTGACCAAGCGCATGGCCGAGGACCTGACCGAATACATGACCGAGGCCGGCATCAAGGTCCGCTATCTGCATTCGGATGTGGATACGCTGGAGCGCATCGAGATTATCCGCGACCTGCGCAAGGGCATGTTCGACGTGCTAGTGGGTATCAACCTGCTGCGCGAGGGCCTCGACATCCCCGAATGCGTCCTGGTGGCGATCCTGGATGCAGACAAGGAGGGGTTCCTGCGCAGCACTACCTCCCTGATCCAGACCATCGGCCGCGCCGCCCGCAATGCGGAGGGGCGGGTGATTCTCTATGCCGACCGCATGACCGACAGCCTGCGCCGCGCCATCGAGGAGACGGAGCGCCGCCGCGCCAAGCAGATGGCCTGGAATGCCGAGCACGGCATCACGCCGCAGAGCATCCGGCGCGACATCGCCGATGTGCTGCAGAGCGTCTATGAGCAGGACTACGTGACCGTGGAGGCGGTGGAGGGCTCGGCCGCGGCGGAATTCGTCGGCAAGGACCTGCGCGCCACCATAGCGGAGCTGGAGAAGCGCATGCGCGCCGCCGCCGCCGACCTGGAATTCGAGGAGGCCGCCCGGCTGCGCGACGAGATCAAGCGGCTGGAGGGGCTGGAACTGGGGCTGGAGCCCAACCTGGCAGGACGCAGCCTGCGGGAGGCGACACCGCTCCGCCCGGACGGGCATGCGCGGCGCCAGGACTGGAAGCCGAAGCCGCTGGGTCCGGGCGGTGGGGGGTATGAGCCGAAGAAGGCGAAGCGGGGAGGCGGCGGGCGACGGCGGGGCGCTGCCTAGCGCCTCCTCCATCTCTTGCCTTGATGTGGGATGAGCCTTCCAAAAGGCCCCGCTCTCCTACCATAGGTTTCTTTATTGACTTTCCTTACCCTTAACAGTAGAAGATGATGGCACCCCTCGCGAGAGGGGGGCTGCTTGGTGCTGCCGCCCAGCTTCTCCCTGTGTGTCTACCATCTCATGGGATGGCGGCCATTCCGAACCTGTCGCGAATCCGAAGGCGAGAGATGTCTGATCCGCAACCTCGGAAGGTTTCCAACATCTGCGACACGGGCCGCATCGCCGCGCAGTACCTGCCAGGAGATGGGCGAACCTTGGTCATCTCCTTCGCCCCCCGTCAGAACTC
>CALGVL010000195.1 GCA_937930165.1 uncultured Acetobacteraceae bacterium | reverse complement strand
AGACGGTGGCCGCCGAGCTGGTCCGGCACGGCATCAGCCGCAACGAGATCGTCGTCCAGGCCTTCGGCGAGAGCCGCCCGCTGGTGCCCACCGCCGACGGCGTGCGTGAGCCGCAGAACCGCCGCGTCGAAATCGTCCTGCGCTGAATGAACCCGATGGTCGCGGGGCCTGACGGAAGGCCTTGCCCTGCTCGGCAAGGTCATCGGGCTCCGCGGTCCGGAGGCCCTTCGCGGCGGCTCCGGAAACCGGCGCCGCCAGGCCGCATGGGGCCGGCAGCCGTCGGCCATGATCCCTGGCCGGGGAGAGGCAGATACGGCTATGGAGCCTGCCTGGCGGTTTTCGGGTCGGCGCCCCGATCATCCCCTTCATCAGATGATTGTTACTGCCGCTGAATCGTGATGTTGTTGCATCGCGGAGTCACGAGAGAGGATCCGAATGGCTAAGTCGACAAAATCCGCTCCAGCGAAGAAGGCGGCCGCTCCGGCACGGTCGGCCAGGACGACGGCAGCGAAGAAGCCGGCCGCGGCCGCAAAGGCAATCAAGCCGGGGCCGGGTGTCACGCTCAGCCTGAAGCAGATCGCCGCCGGTCTGGCGGAGAACCACGACATGCCGAAGCGGCAGGTCGAGGGCATGCTCAGTGAGATGGTCCAGACCGTCACCAAGCACCTGAAGGGTGGCAGCAAGATTCGGCTGAACGGGATCGGGATCTTCCAGGTTCGCCATCGCCCGGCCCGGATGGGGCGCAACCCTGCCACCGGCGAGCAGATCCAGATCAAGGCCAGCAAGAAGATCGCATTCCGCGCGGCCAAGGAGCTGAAGGACGCGATCTGAGGCCGGACCGGCCGGCTCCGAGGTGGCCCCGCTCCCAGGAGCGGCGGCCATCCGGCCGGACGGGATGGGGCGGGCCGTCAGCCCTGCCCTGCGCGGCGCTGGACCCGGATCGCCCTGGCCGCAAAGCGGGGCCGCGAGCAGGACGATCCAGGTGCAGCCTTGTCGAGACCGCGCCTGACACCCTGGGCCTGCCCCGCCGGCACGGCCGCAGGCTAGGCCCGATCCTTCAGGATCCGCCGGGCGATCGCCATCCGGTGCACCTCGCTCGGCCCCTCATAGATGCGCATCACGCGCACCTGCTGGGCGAGGAGCTGCAAGGGCAGTTCCTTGGTCATCCCCATGGCGCCGAAGGTCTGCATGGCGTTGTCCAGCACCTGCTGCGCCATCTCGGTGCCGAAGACCTTCACCATGGAGGCCTCGTTGCGGACATCCGCCCCCGCGGCCAGCTTCGCTGCGGCGTCGCGGACCATCAGCCGGCAGGCATGGATGCGCGTGGCCGCATCGGCGATCCACCACTGGATCGCCTGGCGGTCGGCCAGCTTCACCCCGAAGGTCACGCGCTGTTTCGCGTGCTCGCACAGCATCTCCAGCGCCCGGCGGGACATGCCGATGCAGCGGGCCCCCATCTGCAGGCGCCGGACATTGAGGCGGAGCTGCATCGGCGCATAGCCGCGGCCCAGTTCGCCCAGGACCTGCGATTCGGGCACCCGGCAGTCCTCGAAGACCAGCTCATAGGTGCGGCGGCCGCCGATCATCGGGATCTCGCGCTCGATGGTGAAGCCGGGGGTGCCGCGCTCCACGATGAAGGCGGTGACGCCTTCCTGGCGCTTGCCCTCCCCGGTGCGGGCCATGACGATGACGAAATCGGCGCGGGGCACGCCGCTGACCCAGATCTTGCGGCCATTGATGACCCAGTCCCCGCCCTCCTTCACCGCGCGGGTGGTCATGCCGGCGGGGTCGCCGCCCGCCCCGGGCTCAGAAATGGCGATGGAGGAGCGGGCTTCGCCCCGCGCATAGGGCTCCAGGTATTTCCGCCGCTGCTCCGCATTGGCGACAGCCAGCAGCATGTGCAGGTTGGGCGAATCGGGGGGAAAGATGAAGGGCGTGACGGTGCGGCCCATCTCCTCCTCGATCGCCATCAGCGCCGGCAAGGGCAGGTCGGCGCCACCGAATTCCTCCGGCACGTCGAGGCCCCAGAGGCCGAGCTCGCGGCACTTGGCGAGCAGCGGCGCCTCCTCCTCCTCGGTCAGGCCGTAGCGCTGGCCCTGCGCCTCCCGCGCCAGCACGGCGGGTTCGAGGGGCATCAGGTCCCGCTCGACGAATTTCACCACGAGGTCGCGCACCATCCGGTGCTCCTCGGCGAGGCCCGGGATCGCGCCGCTCTCGAAACCCTCAGTCATTCCGAATCTCCCCCGCTGCGCGCCGCCCCTTGGGCGCGCCGAAGCTGCGGGCGGAGTCTAGACCCGGTCCGCTCCCCCGGCCCACCCCCACCAGCCCCGAATGCGACCGTTCCGGCCTGTCCGGCTTGGCAAGGCGGGGCTCCTCTCCCTAGGCTGCAAGGGCGCCGGGCGTGACATGGGAGGAAGGCAGGCAGCATGCGCAGCAATGCCCCGGAGGCAGACAGCTTCGATTACGTCATCGTCGGGGCGGGCGCTGCCGGCTCGGTCCTCGCCAACCGGCTGACGGAGGATCCCGGGGTCACAGTCTGCGTGCTGGAGGCCGGGCCGCCGGACCGCAATCCCTACATCCATATCCCGGCCGGCTTCATCAAGACGCTCTTCGATCCCTCCATCACCTGGCAATTCCGCACCCAGCCCACCGCGAATACCGGCGGCCGCGGCATCGCCACGGTGCAGGGGCGCACCCTGGGCGGTTCCTCCTCGATCAACGGCATGATCTACAACCGCGGTCAGCCCGCGGATCTGGACAACTGGGCGCAGCGCGGCAACCGCGGCTGGAGCTACGCCGAATGCCTGCCCTACTACCGCCGCAGCGAGAACCGCATCGGCCTCTGCGACGAGGCGAAGCGTGGCCGCTATGAGGATGGCATCCCGATCACCGACATGGACTGGATCCATCCCGTCTCGGAGGCCTTCATCGCCGGCTGCGTCGCCATAGGGATCCCCCGCAATCCGGACTACAACAGCGGCGACCAGGTCGGCGTGGGCTATTTCCAGCGTGCCATCCGGAATGGCCGCCGGGTCAGCGCCGCGCGCGCCTTCCTCAAGCCGGCGATGTCACGGCCCAATCTCGAGGTCCGCACCAATGCCCGCGCCAGCGCCATTCTGCTGGAGGGCAAGCACGCGGTCGGCATTCGCTATCTCACAACGCGCGGCGGCGCGGCGCGGGAGGTGCGGGCGCGGCGGGAAGTGATCCTCAGCGCCGGCACGGTGAACACGGCACGGCTGCTGCAGGTCTCGGGCATCGGCCCGGCGGCGTTGCTGCAAAGCCTGGGCGTGCCGGTGCGGCACGAATTGCGCGGGGTCGGAGAGAATTTCCGCGATCATTACGCATCCCGCATCGTCATGCGCGCCAGGCCCGGCGTGCCGACCCTGAACGAGTTGTCGCGCGGGCTGCGCCTGGGCCGCGAGATCCTGCGCTGGGGCCTGCGCCGCCCCTCCATCCTGGCGACCAGCCCTTCGCATGTGCATGTCTTCTGGAAGTCCTTCGAAGGGCTGGACGCGCCGGATCTGCAATGCGTCTTCACCCCCGGCAGCTATGCCGAGGGCAAGGTCTATGTCCTGGACGACTATCCCGGCATGACCGCCGGCGCCTGGCAGCACCGGCCGGAAAGCACCGGCTGGGTCCGCGCCCGCAGCACCGATGTGTTCGAGGACCCGGAGATCCAGCCAAACTACCTCTCCGATCCCATGGACCGGCGGGTGCACCTTGCCGGGATGCGGCTGGTCCGGCGGCTGCTCTCCACGCCGCAGCTGGCCCCCTACGTGGACTGCGAGACCCTGCCCGGCCCGCAGGTGCAGAGCGACGACGAGTTGCTGGATTTCGCCCGGCGCAACGGCTCCACCACCTATCACCTGATCGGCACCGCCCGCATGGGGCCGGCGAGCGACCCGATGGCGGTGGTGGACGATCAGTTGCGGGTGCACGGGATGCAGGGGCTGCGGGTGGTGGACGCCTCCATTATGCCGAACATGCCCTCGGCCAATACCTATGCGACGACCCTGATGATCGCGGAGAAGGGCGCCGACCTGATCCGCGGCCGGGCGCAGCTGGCGCCGGCCGGGGCGGAAGCGGCGGAACTGGCCTGAATTCAAAGGGTTGCCCGGTCATTGACCGGCGCCCCCCGGCGGGCGACTTTCCCGCCAGACTGGACCCAAGGAGAACCCGCCATGGCCGATGCCTTCATCTGCGATGCCATCCGTACTCCCATCGGCCGCTATGCCGGCAGCCTGGCCCAGGTTCGCACCGATGACCTCGGCGCCATCCCTCTGAAGGCCCTGCAGGAGCGCAACCCGAAGGTGGACTGGGAGGCGGTGGAGGACGTGATCTTCGGCTGCGCCAACCAGGCCGGCGAAGACAACCGCAATGTCGCCCGCATGTCCCTGCTGCTGGCCGGGCTGCCCGCCTCCATCCCCGGCAGCACGGTGAACCGGCTCTGCGGCTCCGGCATGGATGCCATCGGCATCGCCGGCCGCGCCATCAAGGCCGGCGAGGCGGATCTGATGCTGGCCGGCGGGGTGGAAAGCATGACCCGCGCCCCCTTCGTCATGGGCAAGAGCGCGGAGCCCTTCGGCCGCCAGGCGGAGATCTTCGATACCACCATTGGCTGGCGCTTCGTCAACCCGAAGATGAAGGCCGAATACGGCATCGATTCCATGCCGGAGACGGCGGAGAACGTGGCGCAGGACTTCCAGATCTCCCGCGCCGACCAGGACGCCTTCGCCTTCCGCAGCCAGCAGCGCGCGGCCAAGGCCCAGGCCAGCGGCCGCTTCGCGGAGGAGATCGTCCCGGTCACCATCCCCCGCCGCAAGGGCGACCCGATCAAGGTCGAGAAGGACGAGCACCTCCGCCCCGACACCACGCTGGAAGCACTCGCGAAGCTGCCCACCCCCTTCCGCAAGGAAGGCGGCACCGTCACCGCCGGCAATGCCAGCGGCGTGAATGACGGCGCCTGCGCCGTCATCGTCGCCAGTGAGGCGGCGGCAAAGAAGCACGGGCTGACCCCGCGTGCCCGCATCATCGCCGTGGCGACGGCCGGCGTGCCGCCGCGCATCATGGGCTTCGGCCCGGCGCCGGCGGTGCGGAAGGTGCTGGAGAAGGCCGGCCTCAAGCTCTCCGACATCGATGTGATCGAGCTGAACGAGGCTTTCGCGGCGCAGGCCCTGGCCGTGACCCGCGACCTCGGCCTGCCGGACGATGCGGAGCACGTGAACCCGAATGGCGGCGCCATCGCGCTGGGGCATCCGCTCGGCATGTCCGGCGCGCGGCTGGTGCAGACCGCGGTGCATGAGCTGCACAAGCGCCAGGCCCGCTATGCGCTGACCACCATGTGCATCGGCGTCGGCCAGGGCATCGCCATGGTGCTGGAGAGGGTCTGACGCGAAGGCCGGCGCGCAGCGCTGCGCGCCGGCCAAAGGGGGGAGTGTCCGATGTTCTGCCAGATCGGTGATATCACGGCGCATCTGCAGGTGGAGGGACCGCAGGGGGCGGCGGCCTGCGAGGAGCCGGTCCTGCTGCTCCACTCCCTCGGCACGAACCTGCATATGTGGGATCCGCAGGCGGCGGCGCTGGCGAAGCGGTTCCGGGTGATCCGCCTGGACATGCGGGGGCACGGGCTCACCGAGGCCCCCGCCGGCGCCTACACGATGGAGCGGCTGGCCAGGGATGCGCTGGCCGTGCTGGATGCGCTGGGCGTGCGGCGGGCGCATGTCGCTGGCGTCTCCATCGGCGGGCGCATCGCCATGGGCATGGCAGCACTGGCGCCGGAGCGCGTGGCCTCGCTGATGCTCTGCGACACGGCGCTGGAATTCGGCCCACCGGAGACCTGGCAGCAGCGCATCGAGGCCGTCACCCAAGGCGGGATGGCGGCGGTGGTGGATGCCGTCATGGGGCGCTGGGTGCTGGACCCGTCGCTCGCCTCCTCCAAGGGGCTGCGGCGGATGCTGCTGGCCACCGACCCGGCCGGCTATGTCGGCTGCGCCGCGGCGCTGCGCGACTGCCGGGCGGCGGAGGTGATAGGGAAGATCCATTGCCCGACGACGGTGGTGGTGGGCGACCGCGACGCCTCCACCCCGCCCAGCGCGGCGCAGGCGATCCATGAGGCGATCCCCGGCAGCCGCCTGGTCACCATCCCCGAGGCCGCGCATATTCCGAATTTCGAGCGCGAGCCGAGCTTCACCCAGGCCATCCTTGCGCATATGCAGGCGCAACTCTTGCCCGCGGAGGCGGCGGCGGCCGGCATGGCGGTGCGCAAACGCATCCTTGGGGAGGCGCATGTGGCGCGCTCCGAGGCTGCGCTGACGCCCATGGATCAGCCCTTCCGTGACTTCATCCTGGAAGGCGTCTGGGGCCGGGTCTGGACCCGGCCGGGGCTTTCCTATCGGGACCGCAGCCTGCTCTGCCTCGGCATCCTCGCGGTGCTCGGGCACCACGAGGAATTCAGGCTGCATGTCCGCGCCACGCGGAACACCGGGGTGACGCCGGAGGAGATCGCGGAAGTGCTGTTGCAAGTCGCGGCCTATGGCGGCGTGCCCGCCGCCAACACCGCGCTTCGCATCGCCAAGGAAGTCCTGAAGGAGATGGAGGGCGCATGAGCGACCTCGCCACCTATCGCCGCCCCGCGGCAGGGACGCAGCCGGCCTATGACGTGCCGGAATACGGCTCCACCCACAAGCGCCATCCGAAGCAGCCGCTGGTGCGGCTGGAGCATACGCTGAGCGAGATCAGTGCGCCACGCATGACCTCCTCGCTCTACCCGTCCCATGCCGATCTGTCGAAGGTCAACGGACGGGAGGCGATAGGTGAGCGCATCATCGTCGCCGGCCGCGTGCTGGACGAGGATGGCCGCCCGGTCCGCGGCGCCATGGTGGAAATCTGGCAGGCCAATGCCGCCGGCCGCTACCACCACGCGCGCGACCAGCATGATGCGCCGCTGGACCCGAATTTCACGGGCCAGGGCCGGGTCTTCACGGATGAGGATGGCTGGTACCGCTTCACCAGCATCCGCCCCGGCGCCTATCCCTGGCGCAACCACAAGAATGCCTGGCGGCCGGTGCACATCCATTACAGCCTGTTCGGCCAGGGCTTCGCGCAGCGCCTCATCACCCAGATGTATTTCCCGGGCGACCCTCTGCTGCCGCTGGACCCGATCTTCAACGCCACGCCCGATGCGGCGGCGCGGGAGCGGCTGATCGCCAAATTCGACCTCGACATCACCCAGCCGGAATGGGCGCTTGGCTACCGCTTCGACATCGTGCTGCGCGGGCGCGAGGCGACGCCCATGGAGAACCGCCCGTGACCCCCGCGCCCGATGATCACAGCGCCGAAGGGCACGAGGATCTGAATCGGTCGCGCCAATGCGCGACGGCCAGCCAGACGGCCGGGCCGTACTGGCACATGATCGACTTCCCGGAATGGGCCGACCTGCTCCGGGCGGATGGGCCGAATGCGAAGATCAACGGCGAACGCATCGTCCTGACCGGCCGCATCACCGATGGCGACGGCGCCCCCTGCTCCGACGCCATGGTGGAGATCTGGCAGGCCGACCCGGAAGGCCGCTACGACAGCGACTTCCACGGCTTCGGCCGCTGCGCCACGGACGAGAACGGCGTCTTCCGCTTCACCACCCTGAAGCCGGGGCCGGTGCGTGGCAGGGGCAATGCGATCCAGGCGCCGCATGTGGTGATCTCCATCTTCGCCCGCGGCCTGCTGAAGCAACTCGTCACCCGCCTCTATTTCGCAGGTGAGGCGCTGAACGAGAATGATCCGTTGCTCTCTGCCCTGGATCCTGCCCGGCGCGGCACGCTGATCGCGCAGCCGAACGAACGCGGCGAGTGGACGCTCGACATCCGCCTGCAGGGCGAAGGCGAAACCGTCTTCCTGGATATCTGACCCATGGCCGTGAACCCCGCCGATTCGCCGGTGCTCGGCGCCCTCTACGGCACGGATGCGATGCGCGCCGTCTTCGGCGAGCTCGCCTTCCTCCAGCGCATGCTGGATGTGGAGGCGGCGTTGGCGCGGGCCCAGGCGCGGCTCGGCATCGTGCCGGCCGAGGCGGCCGCCGCCATCACCACGGCGGCGCGGGCGGAAAAGCTGGACCTGCCGGCCCTGGCCGCGGCCACGCGCAACACTGGCTATCCCGTGGTCGGCCTGGTGAAGCAGCTCTCGGTGCTGGCGGGGCCGGAGGCGGGGCGCTGGACGCATTGGGGCGCCACCACCCAGGATATCATGGACACCGCCGTGGTCCTGCAGATGCGCGATGCCTTCGCGCTGCTGCAAGCCGAGCTGGCGGCGGTGATCGCGGGGCTGGCGCGCCTGGCGCGGGCGCATCGCGGCACGGTCATGGCAGGGCGGACGCATCTCCAGCACGCCCTGCCCGTCACCTTCGGCTACAAGGTCGCGGTCTGGCTCTCGCCACTGATCACCATGCAGGAGCGGCTGGCGCAGCTTCGCCCCCGGGTGGAACGCCTGCAATTCGGCGGCGCCGCCGGCACTCTGGCCTCGCTCGGCGACCAGGGCCTGAAGGTGCAGGAAGAGCTGGGGCGGGAACTCGGCCTCACCGTGCCGGACATTCCCTGGCATGTCGCGCGGGATGGCGTCGCGGAGGCGGTCAGCTTCCTTGGCCTTTTGACTGGCGCGCTGTCCAAGCTCGCCACCGATGTGATCCTGCTGATGCAGACCGAGGTCGCCGAAGTGGCGGAGCCGTATCAGGAAGGCCGCGGCGGTTCCTCCACCATGCCGCAGAAGCGCAACCCGATCGCCTGCGAATACATCCTGGCCCAGGCGCGCGGCGTGCAGGCGCTGGTGCCGCAGATGCTCGCCGCCATGGCGCAGGACCAGGAACGCGGCACCGGCCCCTGGCAGACGGAACCCCTGGCCGTGGGCCAGGCCTTCCTGCTGGCGCATGGCGCACTGGCCCAGGCGCGGGTGATCGCGGAGGGGCTGACGGTGGATGCCGCCCGCATGCGCCGCAACCTGGACAGCACCGGCGGGCTGATCGTCGCGGAGGCGGTGATGATGGGCCTCGCCCCGATGCTTGGCCGCGGCGAGGCGCATAACGTCGTCCACCGCGCCTGCGACATCGCCCTGGCCGAAGGCGTGCCGCTGGCCGAGGCGCTTCTACGTGACAAGCAGGTCGCGGACAGGCTGTCGCGCGCTGAGGTGGAGCGGCTGACCGACCCAGCCCACTATCTTGGCGCAGCCGAGGTCTTCGTGGACCGCGTGCTGGCCCGGGTCTGACCGCCCGGGCCTGCCTGATCGGGGCGCAGGACCTCGAGCGCGGTCAGGCGTGGCGCGGCGAAATCGAGGAAGGCTCGCACGCGCGGCGGCAGCAGCCGCGCCGAGGGAAAGACCAGCGAAACCGGCAGCGCCGGCATCTCCCACTCCCGCAACAGCCGTACCAGCCTGCCCTCCGCCAATGCCTCCGCCATCTGGTAGGAGAGCGCGCTGACGATGCCATGCCCGGCCACCGCCGCAGCCACCGCCGCCATCGCCTCGTTCACGGCAAAGCGCGGCACGACGCGCACCGTCACCTCCCTTCCCTCAGGCGTCGCGAAGCGCCATTCGGGCGGCGCCGCGCGGCCATGGAACAGGATGATGTCATGGCCCGCGAGATCCTGCGGCCTGGCCGGCATGCCGCGCCGACGGAGGTATTCCGGGCTCGCCGCCACCAGCCGCCGCACCGAGCCGACGCGCCGCGCTACCAGTCCGCTCTCGCGCAGCACACCGATGCGGACCGCGACATCGATCCCTTCCTCCAGCAGATCGGCATTGCGGTCGGACAGCAGCAATTCCGCCGTTACCTCCGGATGCGCGTCGAGGAAATCAGTGATGAGGGGTGCCACATGCCGCCGGCCGAAAACCAGCGGCGCCGCCACGCGAAGCCGTCCGCGCGGCACCTTGCCCTGCCCCGCCACCTCGCCCATCAGA
>CALGVL010000194.1 GCA_937930165.1 uncultured Acetobacteraceae bacterium | reverse complement strand
CTGCCGGACGGCACCGAGGTCGCCTGCAAGCTGCAATACCCGGACATGCCGAGCGTGGTGGAGGCCGACCTCAAGCAGCTCAAGCTGGCGATGGGCCTCTACCAGCGCATGGACAGCGCGCTGGATCACCAGGAGGTCTATTCGGAACTCGCCGAGCGGCTGCGCGAGGAGCTGGATTACCTGCGTGAGGCCGCGCATATGCGGCTCTACGGCATCATGCTGGACGGCGTGCCGGGGGTGCAGGTGCCGCGGCCGATCGAGGGCTATTGCACGAAGCGCCTGCTGACCATGACTTGGCTGGAGGGCCGGGCCATCCTCCGCCGGCTGGAGGAGGACCCGCCGCTGGAGGAGCGCAACGCCTATGCCGAGGCGCTATTCCGTGCCTGGTACGTGCCCTTTTACCGCTACGGCGTGATCCATGGTGACCCGCATCTCGGCAATTACCAGGTCCGGCCCGACCATCACGGCATCAACCTGCTGGATTTCGGCACCATCCGCGTCTTCCAGGCGCGTTTCGTGACCGGCGTCATCACGCTCTACGAGGCCGTGCGCGACAATGACGAGGAGAAGGCGCACGCGGCCTATGAATCCTGGGGCTTCCGCAACCTCTCGCGGGAGACGATGCAGGTGCTGAACCTCTGGGCGAAATTCCTCTATGAGCCGCTGGTGCAGGATCGGGTCCGGCCGATTCAGGAGACGGACGATCCCTCCTATGGCCGCAAGGTCGCGATGAAGGTGCATGAGGGGCTGAAGCGCACCGGCGGCGTGCGGGTGCCGCGGGAATTCCCGCTGATGGACCGGGCGGCGGTCGGCCTGGGCAGCGTCTTCCTGCGGCTGCGCGCCCGGCTGAACTGGCACCGGCTGTTTCAGGAGATGATCGCGGACTATTCCGAGCCGGCGCTGGCCGAGCGGCAGGCGGCGGCACTGCGCGAAGCCGGGGTGCCGGCAGCCACATAGCAGGGGTAGGGGACGGCCCGGCGCTGCTGGCTTGCCGGCAGCCCCCCCATCTTGCATCTTGCCGGCAAGACTAGGGGATCCCGCATGCGCCTGGCTGTCTTGAAGGAGCGCCGGCCGGCCGAGACACGCGTCGCGGCCACGCCAGAGACGGTGAAGAAGCTGATCGGCCTCGGAATGACCGTGGCCGTCGAAGCGGGGGCGGGCATGAGCGCCGGCATTCCGGACACCGCCTTCCGCGAGGCAGGGGCCGAGATCGCGCCCGATGCCGCAGCCGCCCTAAATGGGGCGAATATCATATTCAAAGTCCGGGCGCCGCTCGCCGCCGGGGAGGGGGAGGTGGACGAACTGTCCCTGATCCCCCGCGGCGCCCTGTTGATCGGGCAACTCGGCACCGAGGCTGCACCCGTCTATGCCGAGCGCGGGATCGAGGCCTGCGCCATGGAATTGCTGCCGCGCATCACCCGCGCGCAGAGCATGGACGTACTCTCCTCTCAGGCGAACCTCGCCGGCTACCGGGCGGTGGTGGAGGCGGCCGCGGCCTTCGACAAGGCCTTCCCGATGCTGATGACCGCGGCGGGCACCATTCCGGCGGCGAATGTCTTCGTCATGGGCGCCGGCGTCGCCGGGCTGCAGGCCATCGCCACGGCGCGGCGGCTGGGCGGCCGGGTCTCGGCCACGGATGTGCGTCCGGCGGCGAAGGAGGAGATCAAGTCCCTTGGTGCCAGCTTCATCGGCCATGAGGATGAGGAAAGCCGCGCCGCCCAGACCGCTGGCGGCTACGCCAAGGCGATGAGTGCCGAATTCCTGCGCAAGCAGGCCGAGGTGGTGGCTGAGGCGATCCGCAAGATGGACATCGTCATCTGCACCGCCCTGGTGCAGGGCCGCAAGGCGCCGACCCTGGTGAGCGCGCCGATGGTCGCCAGCATGAAGCCTGGCAGCGTCATCGTGGACATCGCCGCCGATGCCGGCGGCAATTGCGAGCTGACCCGGCCGGGCGAGGAGGTCGTCACGCCGAACGGCGTACGCATCCTGGGCTTCTCCAACTGGCCCGGCCGCATCCCGGCGGCGGCGTCCTCCCTCTATGCCCGCAACCTGCTGACCTTCCTGACCACCTTCTGGGACAAGGAGGCCAAGGCGCCGAAGCTGCCGCCGGAGGATGAGATCGTCCGCGGCGTCACCCTGACGCGCGGCGGCCAGGTGGTGCACCCGATTCTGACGGCGGCGAAGGCCGCCTGAGGGGGATCCCGAGATGAATCCGACCGATCTGGCCAATCAGGCCACAGCCGCGGCCGAGCGTGCCCTGCTGCTGGCGCAGCAGGCACGGGACCTCGCCGCGGCACAGGCGCCCCTGGTGGAGCAGGCCGCCGCCACGGTGGAGCCCTTCATGTTCCTCCTGACCATCTTCATGCTGGCCTGCTTCGTCGGCTACTACGTGGTCTGGAACGTCACCCCGGCGCTGCACAGCCCGCTGATGGCCGTGACCAACGCCATTTCCTCCGTGATCGTGGTGGGCGCCATCCTGGCGACCGGCCTGGCCGAGAGCACCGCGGCGCAGGTCTTCGGCTTCCTGGCCGCGATGCTGGCCGCGGTGAACATCTTCGGCGGCTTCATCGTCACCCGGCGAATGCTCGCCATGTTCAAGAGGAAGGGCTGAGGCGATGCCGGCTTCCGTGCTGACCCTGGCCTATCTGGTCGCGGCCATCCTCTTCATCCTGGCGCTGCGTGGCCTCTCCCATCCGGAGACCAGCCGGCGGGGCAACCTCTACGGCATGGTCGGCATGGCCATCGCCATCCTGGCCACGCTGGGGCGGCCCGGCATGTCCGCCGGCGGCGTCGGACTGCTCATCCTGGCGCTGATCATCGGCGGCGCCATCGGCACCTTCATCGCCCTCCGCATCCGCATGACGGCGCTGCCGCAGCTCGTCGCGGCCTTCCACTCCCTGGTCGGCATGGCGGCAGTCTTCGTGGCGGCGGCGGCCTTCTACGCGCCGGAGAGCTTCGGCATCGGTCATGCCGGGGCGATCCATGGCGGGTCGCTGGTGGAGATGTCGCTGGGCCTCGCCATCGGCGCCATCACCTTCTCCGGCTCGGTCATCGCCTTCGCCAAGCTGCAGGCGCTTATGAGCGGCGCGCCCATCATCTTCCGGGGGCAGCACTGGCTGAACCTGGCGCTCGGCATCCTGCTGGTGGCGCTGGTCATCGCCTTCATCGCCAGCGGCAATGCGGCGCTGTTCTGGCTGATCGCCGCACTGTCCTTCGCCCTGGGCTTCCTGCTGATCATTCCGATCGGCGGCGCCGACATGCCGGTGGTCGTCTCCATGCTGAACAGCTATTCGGGCTGGGCGGCGGCGGGCATCGGCTTCACCCTGGGCAACCTGCTGCTGATCATCACCGGCGCGCTGGTCGGCGCCTCGGGCGCCATCCTGTCCTACATCATGTGCAAGGGCATGAACCGCAGCATCATCAACGTGCTGCTGGGCGGCTTCGGCACCGATGCCGGCGGGGCCGCGGCAGGGCCGGGCGGCGATCGCGGCCCGGTCAAGGCCGGCAGCCCGGAGGATGCGGCCTTCATCATGAAGAACGCCGGCAAGGTCATCGTGGTGCCGGGCTATGGCATGGCCGTGGCGCAGGCGCAGCAGGTGCTGCGGGAGATGGCTGACCTCCTCAAGAAGGAGGGGGTGCAGGTGGAGTATGCCATCCACCCCGTCGCTGGGCGCATGCCGGGCCATATGAACGTCCTGCTGGCCGAGGCGAATGTCCCCTATGACGACGTCAAGGAGCTGGAGGAGATCAACCCCGAATTCGCCGAGGCGGACGTCGCCTATGTGATCGGCGCGAATGATGTGACCAATCCGGCGGCCAAGACCGACAAGTCCAGCCCGATCTACGGCATGCCGATCCTGGACGTGGAGAGGGCCAAGACCGTCTTCTTCGTGAAGCGCAGCATGTCCAGCGGCTATGCCGGTGTGGACAACGAGCTGTTCTTCCGCCCGAACACCATGATGCTGTTCGGCGACGCGAAGAAGGTGACGCAGGAGATCGTGCAAGCCCTGCAGAGGTAGCGGCGCCCGGCGCCATCGGGACCGGCGGCCAGGGGCGGTGGCGTCCCTGGCCGCTTTCGCGTTTCGGCCATGGCGCGCGGGCGTTCTGAATGCCTGCCGGCCTGAATTTCGCTTGTGGGTTTCCTCCCGTCTTCCGAAATCCTGGTTACCGGATCGGAAGGTGGGGGAACGTCCTCGCTCGGGCCAGCGCCCCAGCTACTCCGATGCCTCGTAGTAGGGCAGGGAGGGCACGCCCGGCCCGCCATGCCGGCGCAGCCCGGCCACGCCGATGCCGGTGGCGAGCACCGAGGCCAGGCCGGCGACGAAGACCAGATTGGCGGGAACGAATGGGCTCAGGGCCAGGGCCAGCAGGAGGGCCATGGCGGGGAGGCTCCAGCCAGGGAGCCTGGGGAAGTCTGCAAGATCAAGGGTGTGGAACTTGAGGGACATGGTGGCTCTCGCATCAAGCGATGGTGCGCTGCAACATAATGCTGCGATGCAGCATGATGCCCTGGTGGAATTGTATGCCTGATATGCACGTACGGCGGCGCTGCTGAGCCGAAGGACGAGGGGGCAGGAACGGTCGGCCCGGGCAATGGGCACGGGCTGGTGAGGCGCCTCGGCCATTTCCGTCCATCCATCCGGTCCACAGGTCGGGTAGGTTTGCCCCACGCTTGGCGCCCGGGGTGTCCCCCGGGCCCCGGACGCCGGCGCGACCACGGCTGCAACAAGCCAAGGGAGGCAGCGTCCGATGCCAGATTCCATGGGCAAAGAACCCGGCGGGGCACCGCCCCGCGCCGTCGCTCTGATAGGGCCGCAGGGGAGCGGCAAGTCCACCCTCTTCGATGCCATGCTCGCTGCCGCGGGTGTGCCGCCACGCCGCAGTATGGCGCGGAGCATCGGTACCGAGACCCGCCTCGGCCATTGCAACTGGATGGGGGATCCCTGGGCGCTGCTGGATTGCCCCGGCTCGGTCGAATTCGCCCATGACGCCGCTTGCGGGCTGGCGGTGGCGGATTTCGCCGTGGTGGTCTGCGAGGCCTCGGCGGCACGTGCCCCGGCACTTGGCCCGCTGTTCCGGCAACTGGACGAGCGCAGCGTCCCCGCCCTGGTCTTCATCAACAAGATCGACACGCTGGACGGCCGGGTGCGCGACCTGTTGGGGGCGCTGCAGGGGCAGACCCGCCGGAAGCTGGTGCTGCGCCAGGTGCCGATCCGTGAGGGCGACAGCATCACCGGCTATGTCGATCTGGTGAGCGAGCGCGCCTACCGCTACCGCCGCGGCGAGGCCTCCGAACAGATCCCGCTCCCCGAGCCGATCCGCGCCCGCGAGACGGAAGCGCGCGGCGAGCTGCTGGAGGCGCTGGCCGACCATGACGACGCGCTGATGGAGAAGGTGCTGGAGGATCTGGTCCCCGATCCCTCGGAGATCTACCGCCCGCTGCACCAGGCGGAGGCGAATGGCGCTGTGGTCAGCGTGCTGCTCGGCGCCGCGGAACAGGGCAATGGCATCCGGCGGCTGTGGAAGGCGCTGCGCCATGACGTGCCCTATCCTTCCGAGACCGCCGCACGCCGCGGCATCGCCACGGAGGGCGAGCCGCTGGCTCAGGTCTTCCGCACCGTCCATGCCGGCCATGCCGGGCGGCTCTCCTATGCCCGGATCTGGCGCGGACCGGTGCGGGATGGCGGCAATCTGGACGGCATCCGCATCGGCGGGCTGCATCGCTTCCCGGGCGGCGAGGCGCAGAAGGTGCCCCAGGCCGAGGCCGGGGAGGTCGTGGCGCTTGGCCGGATGGAGGGCGTGCCGACGGGCGCCTGGCTTGGCGCCAAGGGGGAGGCGCAGGGCGAGCTGCCCTTCCCCTCTCCGCCGCCACCCGTCTATGCGCTGGCCGTAACGCTGGAGGACCGCAAGGACGAGGTGCGGCTCTCCGGCGCTCTGCAGCGATTGGCCGAGGAGGATCCGGCCCTGACCATCACCCAGGATCCGGAGCTGGGCCAGACCGTCATCGCGGGCCAGGGAGAGATCCATCTGCGCGCGGCGCTGGAGCGGCTGGCCGCGGTTTCCGGGGTGAAGGTGAAGGCGGTGCATCCGCAGGTCGCCTATCGTGAGACGATCCGCCACAAGGTGATGCAGCATGCGCGGCTGAAGCGGCAGACCGGCGGGCACGGCCAGTTCGCCGATGTGAAGCTGGAGATCGAGCCGCGCCCGCGCGGCTCCGGCTTCAGATTCGAGGAGAAGATCGTCGGCGGCGCGGTGCCGAAGCGCTTCATCCCGGCGGTCGCGGAGGCGGCGGAGGAGGCAACGAAGAAGGGGCCGCTCGGCTATCCCGTAGTGGATATCGCGGTGACGCTGGTGGACGGCACCTTCCATTCCGTGGACAGTTCCGACATGGCCTTCGCCTCGGCAACCCGCGCGGGGATGCAGGAGGGGCTGGCCAAGGCCGATCCGGTGCTGCTGGAGCCGATCGAGCAGGTGACGGTCAGCGTACCCAGCGAGTTCACGGCCAATGCCCAGCGCCTTCTGAGCGGGCATCGCGGCCAGATCCTCGGCTATGCCGCGAAGCCGGGCTGGGATGGCTGGGACGAGGTGCAGGCGCTGGTCCCGAGTGCCGAGCTGCACGACCTCATCATCGAGCTGCGCTCCCAGACCCTGGGCCTCGGCAGCTACACGCGGCAATTCGACCATCTGGCGGAGGTCAGGGGGC
>CALGVL010000193.1 GCA_937930165.1 uncultured Acetobacteraceae bacterium | reverse complement strand
GCGGCGCAGGACAGCGTCTTCGCCGCCATCGGCCGGGTTTTCGGCGAGACGCAGGGGATCCGCGTGGCGAATGTCTTCGCCTTCAACATCCCGCCGATCATCGGCCTCGGCACCGGCGGCGGGTTTGAGTATCAATTGCAGGATTTCGAGGGGCGGGACCCGGCGGAACTCGGCAGTGCCATGCTCGGCCTGGTGGTCGCGGCGAACCAGGATCCGCGGCTGTCGGCGGTCTTCTCCACCTTCTCCCCCACCACGCCCAGCCTCTACCTGGATGTGGACCGGGACAAGGCGCAGGCGCTCGGCATCCGGATCAGCGACATCTTCAACTCGCTGCAGGCGACGCTCGGCGGCTTCTATGTGAACGACTTCAACCTGTTCGGCCGCGTCTGGCAGGTGAACGTCCAGGCTGTCTCCCAGGACCGCAGCGACGTCCCCGACATCTGGCGAATCCGCGTGCGCAACAGCCGGAACGAGATGGTGCCGCTGCGCTCCTTCGCCGATGTGCGGGTGGTGGTCGGGCCGCAGACCATCCAGCGCTACAACAACTATCGCTCGCTCACGATCAACGGCTCGCCGAAGCCCGGCGTCTCCTCCGGCGATGCCCTCATGGCGATGGAGGAGATTTCCGCCCGCGCCCTGCCGCCTGGCTACGGCTTCGAATGGACCGGCACGGCCTATCAGGAGAAGCAGGCCGCGGGGCAGACCGGCATCCTGGTCGCGCTGGCGGTGCTCTTCGCCTACCTGTTCCTGGTGGCGCTGTATGAGAGCTGGACCATCCCGGTGCCGGTGCTGCTCTCGGTGGCGGTCGGCGGGGTCGGCTCCTTCCTTGCCATCCTGCTGGCCGGGCTCAGCCTGGACGTCTATGCCCAGATCGGGCTGGTGGTGCTGATCGCGCTGGCGGCCAAGAACGGCATCCTCATCATCGAATTCGCCAAGGAGGCTCGGGAGGATCGCGGCCTCTCGGTGCGCGATGCGGCGATCGAGGGGGCACGGCTGCGCTTCCGGGCGGTGATGATGACCTCCATCGCCTTCGTGCTGGGGCTGGTGCCATTGGTAACGGCGACCGGGGCGGCCATGCTCTCCCGCCGCGCCGTGGGCACGCCGGTCTTCGGCGGCATGATCGCCGCCTCGGCCGTGGGCATCTTCATGATCCCGATGCTCTATGTGGTGTTCCAGTCGCTGCGGGAACGGGTGAAGGGCAGGATGGGCTACCGGCCGGTATCCCGGTGAGGGCACCGCCGGCACCTGCCGGATGACGCCTGCGTGATCCGTGGCGCCGGAGGGGCGGCGCCGCGGATCGGCCGGCGCCCCCTGGAGGGCGGCTTCGTGCCATCCCCCCCTTCCCGTCCGCGCTCCGGTCGCCAATGATGGGGACAGAAGGAAACGGGGGTTCAGATGGCCAAATTCGGGCTCAGCCAGCCGATGCGCCGCATCGAGGATCCACGCCTGCTGAAGGGAGGGGGCCGCTACACCGACGACATCGCCCTGCCGGGCGTCGCCCATGGCGTCCTGTTGCGCAGCCCGCATGCGGCGGCGCGAATCCTGTCCATCGACACCGCTCCGGCCATGGCCGTCCCCGGCGTGCTGGCCGTCATCACCGCCAAGGAGTGGCGGGAGGAAGGGCTGGGCGAGATCCCCTGCGTCATCCCGCTGAAGAACAGCGACGGCACCAGCCGGGCCGAGACGCCGCGCGGCGCCCTGGCCGAGGACCGGGTCCGCCATGTCGGCGACCCCGTCGCCTTCATCGTCGCCGAGACGCCGGAAGCCGCCAGGGACGGCGCCGAGGCGGTGATGGTGGATTACGAGATCCTGCCCTCCGCCACCGATCTCGCCACGGCGCATGAGCCGGGCGCGCCGCTGGTCTGGGACAATATCCCCAACAACATCTGCTTCGACTGGGAGGCCGGCGACAAGGCGAAGGCCGATTCGCTGTTCGCCCAGGCCGCGCATGTCACGCGGCTGACCGTCGTGAACAACCGCGTCGTCGTCTCCAGCATGGAGACGCGGGCAGCCACCGCCGAATACGACCAGGCGACGGGGAAGTTCACCCTCTATTGCGGCACCCAGGGCTCCTGGCTGGTGAAGGACCTGCTGGCCGACAGCGTCTTCAAGCTGCCGAAGGAGAAATTCCGCGTCGTCACCCCGGATGTCGGCGGCGGCTTCGGTATGAAGCTATACCTTTATGCCGAATACGCGCTGGTCTGCATGGCGGCGCGGCGGCTGGGCCGGCCGGTGAAGTGGACCAGCGGGCGGACCGAGGCCTTCCTCTCCGACACCCACGGCCGCGACAACATCACCCATGCCGAGCTGGCGCTGGACAAGGACGGCAAGTTCCTGGCGCTGCGCACCCGCAATTACGCCAATATGGGCGCCTATCTTAACACCTTCGCGCCGATGATTCCGACCGCCGCCGGGACCAAGGTGCTTGCCAGCGTCTACGGCTTCCAGGCCATCCATGCCCGCGTGCTGGGCGTGCTGACCAATACCGTGCCGGTGGACGCCTATCGCGGCGCCGGCAGGCCGGAAAGCAACTATGTGGTCGAGCGGCTGATCGACGCCGCGGCGCGGGAACTCGGCATCGACCGGGTCGAGCTGCGCAAGCGCAACATGGTGCCGCAGAGCGCCATGCCCTATGTCACCGCCATCGGCCAGCGCTACGACAGCGGCGACTTCGCCACGGTGCTGGACAATGCGGTGCGGAAGGCCGACTGGGCTGGCTTCCCCGCCCGTCGCGCCGAGTCGGCCCGGCGCGGCAAGCGCCGCGGTATCGGGCTCTCCTACTACCTGGAAGCGACCGGCGGCGGCCCGACCGAGCGCGCGGAGGTGCGATTCGCCCCCGATGGGATGGTGGATGTGCTGGTTGGCACGCAATCTACCGGCCAGGGGCACGAAACCGCCTATGCCATGCTCACCAGCCACGAGCTCGGCATCCCGATCGAGAAGATCCGCATCGTCCAGGGCGATTCGGACGAGATCCCGACGGGCGGTGGCACCGGCGGTGCGCGCTCCCTCTATTCGGAGGGCCAGGCGATCCTGGCGACCACCGCGACGGTGATCGAGAAGGGCAAGCAGGCTGCCTCCGAATATTTGGAGGCGGCAGTGGCCGATATCGAATTCACCCCGGCGGGCGGCCGCTTCAGCGTGGTCGGCACCGATCGCGGCGTGGACATCCTCTCCCTGGCGAAGATCCAGCGGGAGCGCGCGGCGCGCGGCGAGCCGGCCACCCTGCTGGATGCAGCGGAGGTGGCGGAGATCAAGTCCCACACCTTCCCGAATGGCTGCCACATCGCCGAGGTGGAGATCGACCCCGATACCGGCCATATCGAGGTAGCGCGCTATATCGTGGTGGACGATGTCGGCCACGCCATCAACCCGCTGATCGTGCGCGGCCAGGTGCAAGGCGGCGTGGCCCAAGGCATTGGCCAGGCGATGCTGGAGCGCACGGCCTATGACAAGGAGAGCGGCCAGCTCCTCTCCGCCTCCTTCATGGACTACGCCCTGCCGCGCGCCACCGACCTGCCGGATATCGAGGTCGAGCTGATCGAGATCCCCTGCGAGACCAACCCGCTCGGGGTCAAGGGCGCGGGCGAGGCCGGCGCGGTCGGCTCGCCGCCGGCGCTGATGAATGCCGTGATCGATGCGTTGGCCGAGGACGGCGTGAAGAGTGTCGACATGCCGGCCACGCCGGAGACGGTGTGGAAGGCCCTGCACCCCGCGAAGGCGGCATAAGGGCCTGCGCCTCCCCTCCCCCGCCCTTTGGCGGGGGAGGTCCGGCAGCTTACCGCACGACGTAATTGACGGTGGCGCAGGCGTTCACCCTGCGGCGCTCCTGCGCGTCACCACCCTGGAAGACAATCCGGATATCGTACTGGCATTCGCCATAGGGCAGGCGGATTGGATAGGTCTCGCCCGGCCCCACCATGCTGTCGCCCAGCCGGTCCGGCCCCCAGTTCTGCTGAGAGGAGGGCGAGGCAAAGAGCTCCAGGATCACCCGCGAGCTCCGATTCACCAAGTTGAAGGAGGGATTGCCCTGCTGTGCGCCCTGCTGCACCCCATCGCTACCCAGGACCACATTCACCAGGTTGCAGGTATTGAGGTTACGCCGCTCCTCCGCAGTGCCGCCCTGATAGACGACCCGGATGTCATAGATGCAGTTGCCGTCAATGGGCAGACGGATGATGTGGGTGCCGCCGGGTGGGATGACCTCCTCGCCCAGCCGGTCGTGTCCCCAGTTCCGCTGGCTGGAGGGCGAGGCATAGATCTCGTTCACCACCTTCGGCGTGTTGTTGACGATCCTGAAAGACGGATCCATGGACTGGGCCCAGGCCGGCATGGCCGAGAGGCCGAAGAGCGTGGCAAGCAGAGCACGGCGAAACATGAAATCCCCCCGGGAAGGCTAGACAGCATCAATACTAGCGCGTCGCTGTCGCAACAACCATCTGGCTAATGCCCGCCCTCCGCCTGCAGGCGCGGCCGCGCCACCGCCGCCGCGAAGGGCATGGCGAGCAGGAACAACGCCGCCATGGCCAGCAGCACGTCGTTATAGGCGAGGACCAGCGCCTCCCGCTGCACCAGCACGGCCAGCCGCTTCAGCGCGGCGAGATCGGCCGGCAGCGAGGGCTGCACCGCGGCGATCCGCGCCGCCAGCCCCTCCAGCCAGACCGGCACATTCGGCCGCGCCCATTGCACCTGCTCCGCCAGATGCAGCCGGTGCTCCGCCCCGCGCCAGACCACCATGCTGTTGATGGCTGCCAGCCCCAGCGCGCCGCCCAGATTGCGCATCAGGTTGTAGAGCGCCGAGGCGTTCTTGATCATCGCCGGGGCCAGGGTGCCGAAGGCGATCTGGTTCACCGGCATGAACATGAAGATCAGCGCCGTGCCGCGCAGCCCCAGCGGCGCGGCCATCTCCCAGAAGCCGGACTGGTTGGTGAGATGCGCGATCCACCAGCAGGAGAGGGCGAAGAGGAAGAAGCCGAAGGCCAGCATCACCCGCATGTCCAGCAGCCGTGCCAGCCGCCCGGCCAGCGGCGCCGAGAGGAACATGCAGGCGCCGGTGATGAAGAGCGTGTTGCCGATCTGGAGCGAATCGTAGCCCCTCACCCGCGCCAGGAACAGCGGCAGCACATAGACCAGGCCGTAGAGCCCGACGCCGATCACGCTGCTGAACAGGCAACCCAGGAGGAAGTTGCGGTCGCGGAAGGCGCGCAATTCGACGATCGGCTCCGGGCTGGTGAGGGCGCGCCACAGGAACAGGACGCCGCAGAGTGCGCAGAGGATGGTGAGGTTGCGGATGTCGGGATCATCCAGCCAGCCCCAGTGCGGCCCCTCCTCCATGACGTATTCGGCAGTGCCGAGGAAGCCCGCCATCCAGAGCAGGCCCCACCAGTCGAAGCGCTGTAGCAGCCCGGGCTCCGGCCGGTCGATGTCGAGCGTCACCCAGACGATCGCGCCCACCGCGATGCCGATCGGGACATTGATCAGGAACAGCCAGTGCCAGGACCAGCTCTGGGTCAGCCAGCCGCCAAGGGTCGGGCCTATGGTGGGGGCAAGGGTCGCGGTCAGGCTGATCAGCACGCTGACCTGCACCCGCTTCTGGCCTGGGAAGAGCAGGAAGCTGACGGCAAAGCAGACCGGGATCATCGCGCCGCCGACGAAGCCCTGCAGCGCGCGGGCGATCACCATCGCCTCCAGCGAGGAGGCTAGGGCGCAGACCACCGAGAACAGGGTGAAGCCGGCGCAGGACAGGGTGAACAGCACCCGGCTGGACAGGGCGCGGGAGAGATAGCCCGAAAGCGGGATCATGACGATCTCCGCGATCAGGTAGCTGGTCTGGATCCAGCTTGCCTCATCCGGCGAGGCGGAGAGGCCGGCCTGGATCTCGGCAAGCGAAGCGGAGACGATCTGGATATCCAGGATCGCCATGAACATGCCGAGGACCGTCGCCGCGAAGCCGATCTTCTGCCGCAGCGGCAGGGCCGGCGGTGCCGGGGCGGCGGGAAAGGCAAGAGCGGCGCCGCCGCTCATCGCCCGCCGAACAACCCGCGCAGGCTGGCGGCCGCGGCCCCGAACATGCCGCGCGGCGCCATGGGGTCGTCCCGCGTATCCACCTCCGCCACCACGGAGAGGCCGGGACGCAGCAGGGCAAGCCGCGCCGCCTCCTCCGGCTCAAGCGTCAGGCGGACGGGCACGCGCTGCACGATCTTGGTGAAATTGCCGGTGGCGTTCTCCGGCGGCAGCAGGCTGAAGAGCGCGCCGGTGGCGGGGGCGAGGCTGTCGATGCGGGCGGTGAGTTCCACGCCCGGCAGCGCATCCAGCGTCAGCCGCACCGGCTGGCCCGGGCGGAAGCGGGCCAACTGCGTCTCCTTGAAATTCGCCACCACCCATTGCCGCTCCGGCAGTGGCGCCACGGCGATGAGTTGCTGCCCAGGGCGCACGAACTGCCCAAGCTGCGCGGCACGGTTGCCGACCAGCCCCTCGAAGGGGGCACGGATGACGGTGTTCTCCAGGTCGATGCGGGCGCGGGCCAGGGCGGCGGCAGCGGAATCCCGCCGCGCCTCCTGCTGCCTCAGCGCCGCCTGAAGGACATCCAGTTGCTGTTGCGCCACGGTAAGCTGGGCCTGCGCCGCGGCCACCGCGCCATCGGCCTTGCGCAGGTCGGCGATGGCGCGTTCTGCCGCCTGCCGGCTGGTCCAGCCGGACCCCACCAGATCGCCGGCGCGGCGGGCATCGGCGGCGGCGCGCACCTGCTCCGCCCGCGCCTGGTCGAGCTGCGCCTCGGCGGCGCCGATCTGCGCCTGCTGCTGCTCCACCTGGCGGCGATGGGTGGCGATGGCGGCCTCCGCCTCGGCGAGGCTGGCCTCAGCCTCCGCCAGCCGGGCCTGCCAGAGGCGCTGGTCCAGCTCGATCAGCGCCTCGCCCGCCTGCACGCGCTGGTTGTCGGCGACGCGGATGGCGGCGATATGGCCCTCAATCCGCGGCCCCAGCACGGCGATGTCGCCCTGGACATAGGCGTTGTCAGTACTCTCCAGGAAGCGGCCGACCTGCCACCACCAATTCGCCGCCAGCCCGCCGCCGAGCAGCAGCAGAAGCAACAGCGGCAGACGCAGCCGGCGGAAGCGCGAGCGGCGGGGCGGTGGAGCCTGGAGGCCCGGTGGCGGGGCAGGCTTGGTGTCGGACAGGACGTTCATGCTGAAACCGGAGAGGAGGTTGCGCTTACCGCGGAAGGCGTCAATGGTAAACTGAACCGTTCAGTCCAGTTGCCGCATCCATGATTCCCCTGCCCGTTCCGACCGAGGAGGCCCCGGAGGCCGTCTCCGCCAAGCGCCGCGCCATCCTGGACGCGGCCGCCGAACTGTTCCTGGCGCAGGGCTATGGTGCGGTCTCGATGGATGCGGTGGCGCGGGCGGCCCGGGTCTCCAAGGCGACGCTTTACGCGCATTTCGGCGCCAAGGACCGGCTCTTCGCCGCCATCATGGAGGCGGGCTGCACGGCGATGCGGCAGGGCGCGGCGGCCAGCACCGGCAGCCTGGAGGGCAGGCCGCGCGAGGCGCTGACCGCCATGGGCCGGCACTGGCTGAACTTCCTGCTGCAGCCGCGCTGCCTGGCCGTCTACCGCATGGTGGTGGCGGAGGGCCCGCGCTTCCCCGAACTGGCCGAGAGCTTCCACGCCAATGGCCCGCGCATGACCCGCGCCTGGCTGGCGGACTGGATCGCGGGGCAGCACGCCGCCGGCCGGCTCAACGCCCCGGATCCGGAGCGGGCCGCGGAGCAGTTCCTCTCCCTGCTGCGCGGCGATGTCTTCCTGCGCGCCTCACTCGGCCTGCCGGCCCCCGATGCCGCGGCGGTCGAGGCCACGGTGGCCGCGGCGGTGGAAAGCTTCTGCCGAACCTATTCCGTGGACTGACCCTCGGCGGCGAGGGTGACGATCTCCGTCCCCTCCTCCACGCTGTCGCCGGCAGCGCAGCCGATATGCGCCACCACGCCATCGGCGGGCGCAGTGATGCGGAGCTCGGTCTTCATCGCCTCCAGCACCGCCAGCACCTGGCCGCGGGTGACGGACTCGCCCTGTGTCACCAGGACCTGCACGACGCGGCCGGGGATGGGGGCGGAAAGCCTGCCTTGGGCTGCCGCCTCCCCGCCAGGCGGTGCATAGGGGTCGAGCAGACGCAGCGCCCATTCGCGGCCGTCCAGCCCGACCTGCAGCGCCTCGCCATCGCGCAGCACGGCCACACGGCGCGCGACGCCGTCCAGCACCAGATGCAGCGCGCCATCCGCCAGGCGCTGGCCTGCCAGGGTGGCGGTCCCTTCCCCATCAATGGCGAGCCGCCAGCCGGCCCCGGCATGGGTCAGCCGTAGCCGGTGCGTCGCCTCGCCATCGGTCAGGACGATCAACTGGCTCCCGGTGCCGTGCAGCCGCCAGCCATCGCGGCGGTTCCAGGGAGAGTGGGGATCGGTTGCAGCGGGCGGCGGTGGCGGGGCCAACAACACCTCCAGCGCCGCGGCGGCCAGGGCGGCCGTTGGCGGGGGACCGGGCGGCGGCTGCAACTCGGCGGCGTGGCGCCCGGCGAAGCCGGTATCGAGTTCCGCCGCCAGCATGGCAGGATGCGCGGTGAGCCGCCGCAGAAAGCCAAGATTGCTGGCAATGCCAGCGATTCGGGCTTCCGACAGGGCAGCGCCAAGACGTGTCAGCGCCGCCGCCCGGTCCGGCCCCCAGGCCACCAGCTTGGCGATCATCGGATCGTAGAAGGGCGTGATCGCATCGCCCTGTCGCACGCCGCTTTCAATGCGGAGATCCGGCGCTGGATCGGGCAGGTGGAACCGCCGCAGCGGGCCGGTGGAGGGGCGGAACTCCTTCGCCGGATCCTCCGCATAGAGCCGGGCCTCGACCGAATGGCCATGCACCGGCGGAGCCTCCCGCAGCGGCAGGAGCTCACCCGCCGCGACGCGAAGCTGCCATTC
>CALGVL010000192.1 GCA_937930165.1 uncultured Acetobacteraceae bacterium | reverse complement strand
GTCGCCAGCCGGCTGGCCCAGCGCCGGATCCAGCCTGCCTTCGTCATCGCCTGGTCCACTTGGCGACGATGTCACCAAGCCATGGCAAAGCAGGCCCATCTCAAGCAAAGCGTGCAACTGTAATGCTAGGCACTCAATAGGCCTCCAACCGGTTGCGAACCCCTTGCTGCGACCCTTGTGACGGCGTCCTTCGACATTCCAGGTTGTGAAGCCATAGGCCAAATCCCTCCACGTAGACAAAAAATACCTTTTTGTACCGAATTCTGTTGCTTGACGAAGTGCACCTTTGGCAAAGTTTCAAATGTCAGATTGGTTGAACGCTCACCTTGGCTGATGCGCTGATGCGCTGGAGGCAAATGGTGCAGTACGTCCTGTATGCCGGGCGGAAGCACTGCAGCAGTAGCGCTTCGGGTTTCCTATCTCCGCGCATGTTCCGACTACTGGTGATACTGCTCGCGGCCCTGGTCGGTGCTTGCAGAGAGGAAAATAGCTCGGTCCTGCCGCAAGCAACCAGGGTTGGCGTCGCGCAGCCGTTGCAGCAGGCCGTCACATCCTATCTTGAGACGACCGGCAACGCGGTCGCCTTCAACACCGTGGATCTGGTGGCCCGCGTCGAGGGCGTCCTGACCACAATCGCCTATCAGGACGGCGCCTCGATCAAGCAAGGCGACCTGCTGTTCGTCATCGACCCAGCCGAATACCAGGCAAAGCTGCAACAAGCCCAGGCAGCGCTCGCTTCGGCGCAGGCGCAGGTGCTCCAGACGGAGGCGGAATTCACACGGCAACTGACGCTCTCACGCGAGCGATGGTCGGCAGCGACGACTGTCGACCAAGCCAGGGCGCAGAGGGACACTGCTCGGGCCAGCCAGGCCAGCGAGGAGGCCGGGGTCACCCTCGCGGCACTCAACCTGAGCTACACCCGCGTGACCGCGCCCTTCGACGGCATGGTGACGGCGCACCTTGTCTCGGCTGGTTCGCTGGTCGGCGTCGGTGGTCCGACCAAACTGGCCAGCATTGTGCAGCTTGACCCGATCTATGTGAGCTTCACCATCAGCGAGCAGGACGTGCTTCGCATCCGCGCCCAGTTGGCGCAGCATGGAAGGACCCTGAGGGACCTGGGCACCATTCCGGTCGAAGCCGGGCTGATGACCGAGGATGGCTATCCGCACCAGGGCAGGCTCGACTACACGTCGCCGCAGGTGGATCAGGCCAGTGGCACGCTGACGGTGCGCGCCGTCTTCCCCAATCCGGACCGGGCATTGCTGCCCGGCAATTTCCTGCGAGTGCGCGTGCCCCTGGGCCAGCCGCAGCAGGCCCTGCTGGTGCCGGACCATGTACTGGGAACCGACCAGGGCGGCCGCTATGCGTTGGTCCTCGACCAGGACGATGTCGTCCAGCAGCGGCGGGTACAGCCGGGCCAGCTGGTCGGCAATCTGCGCGTGATCGAGCACGGCCTTGCCTCCGATGACCGGGTGGTAGTGGCCCGCACCCAGCGGGCTCTGCCCGGAAGCAAGGTGGTACCGCAGCCCGCCTCCATCACACCCACCACGACCAGCGCCGCGCTGGCCGGGCCGTGACCGGGCGGGGCACCGGCCGATGATCTCGAAATTCTTCATCAACCGGCCGGTCCTCGCCAATGTCCTGGCGATCGTCATGATCCTCATCGGCGCCATGGCGCTGCTGGGATTGCCGGTGACGCAATATCCGAATGTGGTGCCGCCCACCGTCAGCGTGACCACACGCTACCCGGGCGCCAGCGCCCGGACGGTGCTGGAGACTGTGGCGCTGCCGATCGAGCAGCAGGTCAACGGCGTGGAGCGCATGCTCTACATGCAGTCGACCAGCACCAGCGACGGCACCTATACCCTGACGGTGACCTTCGAGATTGGCACCGACCTGAATTTCGCGCAGGTTCTGGTGCAGAACCGGGTATCCAGCATCCTGGCTGCCCTGCCGCAGCCGGTGCAGGCGCAAGGCGTCACGGTGCAGCAGCGTTCCACCGCGATCCTGCTGATTGCCGCCCTGACCTCCCCAGGCGGCGAGTATGACAGCCTGTATCTGAGCAATTACGCCACCATCAACCTTCTCAATGAGATCGCCCGCCTGCCGGGGGTGGGGAATGTGAACATCTTCGGCGTCGGCCAGTATTCCATGCGGATCTGGCTGGACCCGCAGAAGCTGTATGCGCGTGGCCTTGTGCCGAATGATGTGATCCAGGTGATCCAGCAGCAGAGCCAGCAGGTCACGGCCGGGCAGATCGGCACACCGCCGGCGGTGCAGGGCCAGGAATTCCAGTACACGGTCAATCTGAGTGGCCGGCTGAGCGATCCGGCGGAGTTCGCAGACATCATCGTCAAGACCGATCCCAGCCAGGGCGGGCGGATCACCCGCCTGCGTGATGTCGCCCGGGTCGAACTTGGGGCGCAGACCTATTCCCAGACATTCCAGCTCGATGGCCGCCCGGCCACCGGCATTGCGATCTTCCAGCTTCCCGACGCGAATGCATTGGATGTCGCCACCCGTGTGAAGGCGAAGCTGGACGAGCTGTCCCGCGGCTTTCCCCCCGGCATCGAATACTCCGTGCCCTTCGACACGACCCGCTTCGTCCGGGCGTCCATCAGGGAGGTCTATGTCACGCTGGTGGAGGCGGCGGTCCTGGTCCTGCTGGTGATCCTGGTCTTCCTACAGGACTGGCGTGCCACCCTGGTCCCGGCCACGACGGTGCCCGTGACCATCATCGGCGCCTTCGCGGCCATGGCGGCGCTTGGTTTCACCGTGAATCTGTCCACCCTGTTCGCATTGGTGCTGGCCATCGGTATCGTGGTGGACGACGCCATTGTCGTGGTCGAGGCCACAGCCCGCAACATCGAGCATGGCATGTCCGCCCATGATGCGGCGATCAAGGCCATGGGCGAGCTGCTCGGGCCGATCATCGGCATCACGCTGGTCCTGATGTCCGTTTTCATCCCGGCGGCTTTCCTGCCGGGGCTGACCGGCCAGATGTACGCCCAGTTCGCGCTGGTGATGGCGGCGACGGCTGCGCTCAGCGCGGTCAATGCGCTCACGCTGAAGCCCACGCAATGTGCGCTCTGGCTGCGCCGCCCGGTGCCGCCGGAGCAACGCAACCTGTTCCACCGTGTCTTCAACCGTGCCTATGGAAAGCTGGAGAATGGCTATGCCGGGCTGGTTACCTGGATGGTCCGGCGTAGCCTGCTGATGGCATGCTTGGCACTGGTGCTGGCCGGGCTTGGCATCTGGGGCATCGCGCGCCTGCCGACCGCCTTCATCCCGATCGAGGACCAGGGCTATGTCATCGTCGGGGTGCAATTGCCGGACGGCGCCTCGCTGGAGCGGACCGAGCAGGCCCTGGCGGAGGCAAGCCGGATCGCGCGTGCCACGCCTGGCGTCGATCAGGTGATCGAGATTTCCGGAATTTCCGTGCTCGACAACAACGCCTCGCTCTCCAGCGCCGGTGTGGCCTATGTGATTCTCAAGGATTGGGACGAGCGGAGGAAGGCAGGCGGGCAGGATCTGCGCACGATCTATATGCGCCTGCAACACGCTCTGGATGAGATGGATGATGCCGAGGCCTTCGTCATCGTGCCGCCGCCGATCCAGGGGATCGGCAATGCAAGCGGCTTTACCATGCAGGTGGAGCTGCGCGATGGCAGCTACGATTTCGAGAAGCTGCAGCACCTGACCCAGGCGATCCTGGCTGCGGGGCAGGCGCAATCCGGGCTGCAGCGGCTGGTCAGCCCGTTCCGTGCCGGAACGCCGCAGATCCGGGTGGTGGTGGATCGTGTCAAGGCCGAGTCCCTTGGCGTTTCGGTGGGCGACGTCTTCGCTGTCCTCAGCTCCTATCTCGGATCGAGTTACGTCAACCAGTTCAACCGGTTCGGGCGGACCTTCCAGGTCTATGTCCAGGCGGATTCGCAGTTCCGGCGACAGCCGGAGGATCTGCTACGGCTTACCGTGCGCAGCCAGTCCGGCCAGATGGTTCCACTGGGCGCCCTGGCGCAGATCCAGACGGAGGTCGGCCCCGCACTGATCGGGCAGTACAATTTGTATCCGGCCGCTACTATCATCGGCAGCCCGGCGCAGGGCTTCAGCTCAGGTCAGGCGATGGATCTGATGGAGCGGATCGCGGACCGGATCCTGCCGGCCGGCGCGGCCTATGAATGGACCGCGATGTCCTATCAGGAGAAGGTCGTCGGCAACCAGATCTATTACGTGTTCGGGCTGGCGGTGCTGCTGGTCTATCTGTGCCTGGCGGGCCAGTATGAAAGCTGGACCGCGCCCCTGCCGGTGATTCTGGCAGTGCCGCTGGCACTGATCGGGCCGGCCATCGCTCTCGGCGCTGTCGGCCTAGCGAACAACCTGTACACGCAGATCGGCTTGGTACTGCTGATCGCACTGGCGGCGAAGAACGCGATCCTGATCGTCGAAGTGGCCCGCGAATTCCGCAGGGAAGGCGAGGCGATACAGGCCGCCGCCATCGCCGCCGCACGCACCCGCTTCCGTCCGATCCTGATGACGTCCCTCGCCTTCATTCTTGGCGTCGTGCCGCTGGTCACTGCAACCGGCGCGGGGGCCTTTGCGCGGATCTCGCTCGGCCTTTGCGTCTTCAGCGGCATGATCGCCTCCACCTGCCTGGCCGTGCTGTTCGTCCCGCCGCTCTTCACCATCGTGCAGCGGCTGGAGGAGCGGCGGAAGGCCCGGCCACAGTCCGTCGAATTCGCAAAGCCTGCCGAGTAGCGGAACGCAATCACCAGCCCAACGGAGGAAGGGGCATGACGCAATCAGGCATGACGGGGCGCCGTGTCGCACTTCCAATCCTTGCCATGGTGCTGTTGGGTGGCAGTTCCTGCTCCCGGCCACAGGTTGACACAGTGGCAGGCTATACGGGCCGGCCGCTGCGCTACCCCGACCGGATCCTGGTACTCGATTTCGCCGTCCATCCAGAAGAGGTCCGGCTGGACCAGGGTCTCCGGGCGCGCCTGACCCGTGCCATGTCGGACCAGGCTCCCGGTGCCCAGAAGCTTGCGGCTGCTCAAGAGGCCTCGGCGGCCCTGACGGAGGCACTGGTCAGCGAACTTCGCTCCTACGGGCTGCCGGCGGAGCGGGTCGCCGCGCTACCATCCGGTGGCACGGGCAATATCGTGCTGATCGAGGGCCAGATCGCCGCCATAGACCAGGGCAACCAGACACGGCGGACGATGATCGGGCTCGGCGCCGGCAGGAGCAGCGTGCACGCCGACAGCCAAGTCTATCATCGGGCCGGCGGGGCGCCTCCGCGCCTTCTGGAAGCCTTCAGTGCCAGCATCGACAGTGGGCGGGCACCCGGTGCCGCGGAGACCATGGGCGCCGGCGCAGCCGCCGGCCATCTCGCGACCTCCGCCGCGACGACAGCGGGAATGTATGGTCTGACCGAATTCCGGAACTCGGACAGTACCGCCGAGGCCAGGAATCTCGGGAAGGCGCTGGCGAGGCAGATCGGGCAGTTCTTTGTACAGCAGGGTTGGGTCGTCGCCTCGGCGGTCCGGTAGTGAGGTCCGCCGGGTACCGGCCTGCCCGGCATCGTGTGCGGCTACGCCGGAAGCACTGGTGATTGCAAGGCCTCAGTACAGAGGAGGACCGACATGCTCGGGATAACCGATGGGATCAGGCTGGCAGGCCAGGCCCGCAGGGCGGCCCTGCCGTGCCTCCTGGTGCTGGCGGGCCTGGTCGGCATGGCTGCGCCGGCAACTGCTCAGCGTCCCAGCCAGGAGCAGGGCGATGTCATCCGGCAGCACTGCCGCGGCGACTACCGGACCTACTGCGCGAATGTCCCCACTGGCGGTTCAGCCGCGCTGGCTTGCCTGCAGCAGAATGCTCCGAACCTGTCCCCGGCCTGCCGGCAGGCAGTCGGTGCCGTCGGCGGCGGCGCACAAGCCCCAGCGCCGCAACGCTCCGCCGGGGCCGGTGCCGCCGCGGCGCAGCCGCGGATGGAGATGAGCGAATTGCGCCAGCACTGCAGCGGCGACTTCAGGACCTTCTGCCGCGGCGTCGGCTTCGGCGGAGGTCGCGCCCTTGGCTGCCTGGCCGATAATCGGGAATCGCTGTCGCCCGCCTGTCGTGAAGCGCTGATGGCGATCAGGCAGGGCCGCTAGGCAAAGGCTTGAAGGTTCGCACTCGGCGAGGATGCCGGACGGGATTTCGTTCCGGCACCCCATGCCACGCAAGGCATAGCGCCACTCACGGGAACCCGCCCCGGTGGCGGGGGCGACACAGGCTGGAGGATGCCATGGCCTCGGCAAGTCTCAAGGCGACGGGCACGGTGCTGCTGGCGTGCTGTGTTGGGATGCTTGTGCACCATCGGCCTGCAGCGGCACAGCAGCATTCGGCTGAGCAGCCAACCGTACCGGCCGAAGCCGCACCACCCGCCGCGAGCTGGCCACACAGCGTCACCGTGAATGGCGCCGATGTCGAGATCTACCAGCCGCAGGTGATCTCCTGGCCTGGACAGACGAGGCTGAATGCCCGTACGGCGGTATCAATCACCCGGCCGGGTGGCGCCACGCCCATCCTCGGCACCGTCGAAGTCACGGCCGCCACGCATGCCGATTTTACAACGCGCAGCGTGATCCTGTCCGAGCCGCGTCTTGTCTCCTCGCATTTCCCGTCGCTCGACACGGCGCAGGCGGCGCAGATCGAGGCCAGAATCAAGGCATCGCTCCCCGACATCACCTTCAAGCGCGTGCCACTGGACAGCATCCTGCTGAGCCTGCGGGAGAACGCCGAAACGCCGCCGGCGCCGGCACTGAACAACGATCCTCCGGTGATCTTCTACAGCGCCCGCCCGGCCAGCCTGGTGGTCTTCGATGGCAAGCCGGTGCTGGCGCCGGTTGGCAACACCGGGCTGTCCTACGCGGTGAACACGAATTGGGATGTCTTCCGCGATCCGGCGGGTGATGGCACCTGGTACCTGCTGGACGACGGCGCCTGGTATTCCGCCACCGCCTATTCAGGCCCCTACAGCCCGGCGGCAACGCTGCCGCAGGCATTCAGCGCGCTGCCAGATGACCAGAATTTCGCCCATGTCCGCCGCAGCATCCCGGGCAAGACGGTCACACCGGATACGGCGCTACAGATCTTCGTCAGCACGAAGCCGGCCGAGATCATCGTCACCGCCGGGCCGCCGGTCTTCGCTCCGATCGGCGGCACCTCGCTGCGTTATGTCACGAATACGAATGCCGCGCTGTTCCGCGAAGGTGACAGCGGCCGCTACTACTACCTCGTATCCGGGCGGTGGTTCAGCGCGCCGGGACTCGACGGCCCTTGGACCTTCGCCACCCCCAACCTGCCCGCCGATTTCGCCCGCATCCCGCCGGAGAGTCCGGTCGGCAACGTGCTGCCATCGGTGCCCGGCACCGCGCAGGCGCAGGAGGCGGTACTGCAGGCACAGATCCCGCGCCAGGCCACGCTCAACCGCAAGACGGCGCAACTGCATGTGACCTATGTCGGCCCGCCGCAATTCCGGCCGATCCCGGGGACCAGCCTGGCCTATGCGGTGAACACCACCGATGAGGTGCTCGAGGTCGGCGGGAAGTACTATGCTTGCTATCAGGGCGCCTGGTTCGTAGCGGCTACGCCCAACGGCCCCTGGACTCTGGCCGACAGCGTGCCGGAGGCGATCTATCAGATCCCGCCGAGCCATCCTCTCTACAACGTCACCTATGTCAGGCCCTACGCGGCGACACCAACCACGGTCACCTACGGCTATACCGCAGGCTACCTGGCGGGCTTCGTCACGGCGGGTGTCCTGGTCTACGGGACGGGCTACTACTATCCGCCCGTGGTCGTGCCTGGGCCGGTTCCGGCCTATCTGCCCTATCCGTATAGCTATGCCGGCGGGGTCTACTACAACCCGGCGACCGGGGCCTGGGGGCGGGGCGGCACGGCCTACGGCCCCTATGGTGCCGCCACCTATCGCGCGGCCTACAATCCGGCCACCGGTGCCTATGCCCGCGGCGGCGCGGTCTATGGACCCTATGGCGGCGCGGGGGCGTGGTCGGCCTACAACCCGGCCACCGGCGGCTATGCCCATGGTAGCGCGGCATGGGGACCGGATGGCGGCACTGCCCATGGCAGTTTCTACAATCCCCGCACCGGCATCTCCGGCAGCACGACCCAGAACGCCAATCCTTACGAACGGTGGGGATCCAGCGTGATCAGCGGCCCGAACCAGACCGTCAACACCGCCAGCGGCAGCAATGTGCGGGGGTCGGCCGGGGCATTCAGCTCGACCAGCGGTGCTGCAGGTGTAGGTGTGCACGGCACCGGCGGGACCTCTGCGGGCGTGGCCCGGGGCGCCGGCGGCAACGTCTATGCAGGGGCCGACGGCAACGTGTACCGGCACACCAGCGACGGTTGGTCGCAATGGAGCAACGGGAGCTGGCAGCCCGCGCAACCGCCCTCACGCTCCGGCAGTAGCAGCGCCACCGCCGGGCAGCCGCCACAGGCGGGTTCGCCCCAACCCGGCCAGCGTGGCGCCGCGACCGGCAGCGGCTCTGCCACGCGGCAGCAGGGTCAGGCGAACCTGCAGACGGCCCAACCGGGTAGAACGGAGGCCGGTGGTCCCGCCAGCACGCGTCAGCCTCAAGCGGGGCAGCCCGGCGCTTCTTGGGAGGGTGCCCGGAACGGCGCCCGGCCGAACTTCGCGCGTGAGCCGGGCGGCAGCTTCGGGCAACTCGAGCAGGATCGGCAGGCACGGCTGCTCGGGGAGCAACGGCAGCGGCTGTTTGCCGGTGGGCACCCTGGTGGATGGGAATCCGGTGAGTTCGGACTGCGAGGCCTGGAGCGCGAGGGTGGTGGGCGAGGCTTCGGCGGCTTCCATCGGCGTTAAGCTTGGCCCGAAGAATGCGGTGCAGGCTGACTTCGCGACAGAAGGCAATCCTTGTTTCAGGCATCGTTGATTGCTGGAATGGAGGCCTCCAGCGGCGCGTGCTGCAACCGGCGGAGCTGCCCCCCAGCAGTCTGCGGGACAGCCGGTGAGGTGGTCCCCGGATATCGGACAGGCGAGTAAGCTCGGTCCGCCTGAGAGGAGGGCGGACCCGCATGACGGGCAAGCGGAAGCGGCTCACAGCGAAGTTCAAGGCAAAGGTGGCGCCGAGGGCGTTGTGGGGTGAACTGACGACGTAGAACCGTCGGAAGCATGGCATCCACCAGACCATGATGGGGAATGCCCGGCCGGGTCCCACCAAGGCTCCCGGCCGGATGATCAGGCGATGACAACATCCTCGAAGGCAAAAATCTTCGCGCCGCTCTTGCCGAAGGCGAGGATGCTGCCCGGCACCTCGGCGTCGTTGTAGATGACGCCATCCAGATAGAGATTGCGGTCGGCCTGCGGCGAGCCGCCATAGAGATCATTGAGGAAGTTGATCGAGACCGTGTGGATGCCCGGCTCCCAGTCGCCCCGCACGGTGACGAGGTCGGATTGGCCGAGGGAGTGCAGGGCGGAGGCGGTGAGCACTCCGCCGATCTGCACGCCATCCACGCTGATGGTGTACTGCGCATCGCCGAGCCAGGCATCCTGGCTGACCCTCAGCACCAGTGTATCCGGCCCGCTGCCGAGGACGATGCCCCCCGGAGGAGAGGTCTCCAGCCGGATGGAGACATCGTGCTGGCCAATGCCGGCGAGATTCAGCTCAAGCCTGTCGCCTGACTGGCTGATGATCTCTGCGCCGGAGACAACCACGTTGCGTCCGGCCGGGTCCTCCAGGTCAATCACCACCCGGCCCTCACCGATAATGGAGAAGTCCAGGCCGCCGTTGCCTGTGCTTACCGTAGTGAGCAGCTTCGCCCGCGAGGGCAGCATGGTGATGTGGGTAACGTCATCCGGGATCGGGCCCAGATCAATGGTGAAGGTGCCTCCGCCCTCCGGCAGGAAAATGCTGTCCGCATCATAGGCGTACCAGCCCCGGACGCTCCTGATCGTCTGCTCGCCTTTCAGATCAACGGCGAAGGTGCCGAGACCGCTGCCCCCAACCGTTATGTCGATGGTGTCTGTATCCACCAGTTCATAGCTGAAGCTTGCCTTCTCGAAGGATGCAATGCGCCCCGCCAAGTCAGCGAGCGTCACGAACTCGGAGCCGGCCTGGTATGCGAATTCGATGAAGCTCGTGAACATCTCCTGGTTGTAGCCCGGCTCGAAGCCCGTGATGCCGTAGTCATGCCAAGGGAAGAGGATGACCGGCAGATCGGCATGAGCGGTCATCTCCTGCCATTCCTGCAGCCAGGCTGCCGCGGCTTGGTCCGGGGTCATCTGCCGGAAGCCGACCAGGGAGAAGTCGGAGGAGATGTTCGGTGCCAGGTAGACCTTGGTGTCGTTCGGCGTCAGGAAGCCGAAGGCGCTGGGATAGCCTGCCCCGACCTGGGTGTTGCCGCCGCTCAGATAGGAATAGTACTTCAGAACTTCCTGCGAAACAGGCAGCTTCTCCGGGTTGCCTGGGATGGCCGCGCCGTGCACGGTGATGCCCAGATTCTGCTCAATGATCTGCTTGGATTGCTCGAATTCGAATTGCAGCTGCTCGGCAGTGAGAAGGTTGGTGTCGTCTGGATGGGTGACCGAGTGCGAGCCGATCTCGTTGCCCAGCGCCAGTAGCCGGTCGTAATAGGGCTTCGAGACACTCCAGTCAGTCCCCGTTCCGTCAGTCCCATCACCGATGTCAATGTAGAAGGAGCCGACGAAATTGTAGGCGGCCTTCCATTGCTCCAGAATCGGCAGCAGCAGGTCGTAGATACCCGGTTCGTCATCGGGCGGGTCGACCTCGTCCAGCTGCATCGCTTCGTCCAAATCGTTCCGCGCGGCGAAGATGACGGATTGCCGGCTCATATGCAGGCTGAGGATCGGTTGCTCGGGATCCCGCGCAGCCCAACCCAGCGCGTCCTCCAGCATGTTGTTGTCGGCAAGCATGCCCGCGGTCGCAAAATGGACGTTCCGTCCTCCGGTTACTGTTGCCAGGACAGCGTTCTGGGCCTGGCCATTGATGGTCTGCGTGGCGAGGACTTCACCGTTCCCTGTCAGATCCTGAAAATACAGCGTGCCAATGCCAGAGTAGGTTCGGATAATTTCACCATCGGCATAGCCTTGCATCACCTGGTGGTCGGTGTTGCCTGCAACGACCTGAACGGTAGCATTGCTTGCGAAGCCCTCCAGGGTGACGCCGAGGAGCGTCTTCATGCGAATATAGGGATCACCGCCCAGGGGGGCGCCTGTCTCATCATTGGTCAGGAAATTGCCGGCGGTGACCAGACCGACGCCATATTTGTAGACGGCGGCATCGAGTGTGGCTTCAATGGCTGCGACATCCGCCGCGCGCACATTCTCCATCGAAGGAAAGATCAGCGCGTCATAGCCGATCAGCTTCTCCAGATTGGTGAGATCGGCCTCAGTGAGGATGTCGAAGGGAATTCCGGCCATCGCCGCCTGGTTCTGGGCGGACATGAAGAGCTGGGAGTAGGCGGTCTTGTCGAAGAAGGCATTCGCACTTGTCTCGGAGTAGACGATGCCGACCTTGAGGTCTGTATCCTGAGGCAGGGTGGCCGGCGGACTTATGTGGTAGCTCCCGGCAGCGTAGTTCCCCGGTAGGAAGACGCTGTTGTTGACGTCTACAAGGACGCTCGCCAACCCATCCGTCTCAAGGGAGAGCTGGGTCTCCGGATCAATCAATTGGCTGAAGGGGACCACGAACTCGACGATCTGCTTGTCGGCAGAGTAGGCATGCTGCAGAGGACCGCCGAGGAAGTTCTGGCCGTCGGCGCCGGTGTAGAGATAGGGAAGATCATCGGTGAAGAAGTTGATGTTGAACTCCGCACCACCGGTGTTGCCGAAGATCTGAAAGCCAGTGGTGGTGTCCTGATCGGTGTTCAGCCAGAAGGTCGTCCCGGCGCCGATTGCTACTGGTGCCACGAGGGCGAAGACGAAAGCGTCCCCCTCGGTTCGGCCATAGAGCTGATAGCCGTTGAAATTCGTTCCTGGGCGATCAAGACGGTCCGCGGCGGTCCACTCATCCAGCATGCCATCGATAGAGTAGGCCATTTGTTCCTCCAGCTGCGTCCAGGGCCGCATCCAGGGCCTGGGAGCGCCGCCCCTGCATCAATCGCGGCCTCCAAACCATAACGAAGCGCAACCATCCGCACTCAGAAAAATTCCTTCATCTTCCATAAAAGCGCGGTGAAATGAGGAACGACACTGCGAGCTGCAAGAAGCGGCGCATCACCTTGCAGTTTTGAATGGTGATCCAATCACCAGCAGAAGATGAGAAGTGTGGCCGCACGGGCCGCGGGCCTCAACGGCCGAGGAGGCTAAAGAAGCCAGGCGGTCACTCGCCGGAGTGGGCCGAGGTTTTGCTCAGCGAAAGTGACAACCCTTTTGTGAGTTCTAACCTCGCCTCGAAACCAGGTTTGTGCCACGCCCGGCTGCTGCGCTTCGATCTCCCGTGAGTCCTGCCAGAGTGCCATCGCTGCTAATGCAGCGCCCGATTGTTCGCGATGAAGGTCATATAGGGCAGCCGCAGGATGCATCGCGCCGCCATGGCATAGGCGAAAGCCAGTGTCAGAAGCGCCGCAAGGAAATAGCCATATCCGCTGTAGCCGATCCCCAGTTCCATGACCATCCATGTCAGCGATGCGTTCAGGACAAAGAAGACGATGGAGACGGCGAGAAGCACACCACGAAGATCGAAATAGGAGATGATCGCGATCACGAACAATAGCAGCGTGTGAAACAGCGCGCCATGCACCCCGAACCGGAAGGTCGGCACCAGCTCGAGGCCGCCCCGCGCCATGCCAATGAGTCCTGGTGCCGCCATTATGAAGAGGCAGCAGACGGCGGCCTGCAGTACGGCCACATTGCGGAAGCCTTCGGTAAGGACCCGTAGGATCTCCCAATGATTCCGGCGGATCTCCTGGGCCGTCCCGTGCCCTGCGATGCTGCGGTAGAAGCGCAAATAGCTCTCGAAGAAGCGGGTTTCGACAACGATCAGGAATAGTGCCGCCGCCGGTGCCATCGAGAGCGAGGCCAGGAACATCGCTCCGTCATAGGTGGGGTGCGAAGGCATGGATCCGGCGATGACCATACGGCCCGGCGCAAACCACATGATCCATTTGTCCACCCAGATCGCGGCGTTGTAGAAGAAACCGAAGAGCACAAATTCCCAGTAGCGCAATATGGCCGGAAGAAAGCCGAAGGGATCGGTCGCCCGGTATGGGTACTCCGCGAGGACGCGTGCAGTCAGGCCGAAGAACAGGACCGCCAGGCCTGCGGTGAAGCCCGCCAGCATTCCCGGTGCGCCGTAGCGAGGTGCCAGGAGCGTCGCCAGAGCATAGGCGGTTGCCATGCCGAAGCCGAAGGCCGCGGTGATGCTTCCGTAGCTCTTCAGCGCAGACAGGAAGGCCGAGACTAGCCAGATCCCTCCGACCAGGAAGAACCCGGCAAGTGCCAGAAGGCGCTCGCCAGCCGTCATCTCGACGGCAAGGAAGTAGAAGGGCACGCCGACCACGGCCTGCATTGCAAAGAGGACACACAAGGCCCCAAGCAGCATTCCGGGTGCGCCTTCCACATCCCTGGCATAGATCTTGTCCGCGAGATGGCGCGTGACCACCAGCACGACCGGCCCCGAGATCACCAGGGAAAAGGCAAAATTGTAAATGATCACCACGGAGAAGACGCGCAGTTCCTCGCGTTCCAGGAAGCCGGCTCCGAACAGTTCGACACCGGCCAAGGCCAGCACTGTGAAGAGCCAAGGGCCGGACGTGACCGCGGCGGCGTGCACCTGGCTCCGCAGGCTTGCATTGAGCGTGTCCTGCTGAGCCAGCCGGCGGAGGGCAAAGCCGATCCCCGCCATCAGGCCGCCACCGCATCAGGCTGGTCGGGCATCGCCAGATGGCTTTCGTACAGCTCCCGATAGATGCGGTCCACGACATGCTTGTTGTAGTAGCGTTCCATCCGGCGCTGGATTGCCCTGCCATGGCGGGCCCGCAGTTCCGGGTCCAGCAACAGGTCCGCCAAGGCTCTCGCCGTCGCCAGGGGATTCGCGAGGGGGACAATGAAGCCACCAGGCCCAAGGGGAGGGTTCTCGTCGGCGCGGCCCAGGATGATGTCACGGCAGGAGCCGACATCGGTTGCGACACTCGGAACACCGGCAGCCCCAGCCTCCAGCAGCACGAGCGGCTGTGCCTCGCTGATGCTCGTAAGCGCGATGGCATCGATGCGGCCGAGATAGTCGGACAGCCGGACACGCCCTGCGAATTCGAAGGTCCCCTCAAGGCCGAGATGGGCGACCATGGTCTGACACTCCCGGAAGTAATCGGGATCCTCCTCCGTTGGGCCGAGCAGCAATGCGCGCACACCTGGGACCATGTCGCGCAACAGAGCGATGGCGCGGATATAGGTCTTGATGTCCTTGATCGGCACGACCCGCCCGATGAGGGCGACGGTTGGCGGGCGTGGCCCGTTGTCGCGCGGGATCCGGGAGAAACCATCATAATCGATGCCGTTCGGGATGATCGCCAGACGGTCACGCGGCGCTCCGTCCCGGAGCTGAAGCTCCTGGTTGCCGGAATAGAGGGTGATGATCCGGCTGCATGCCTCGTAGCAGACACGAGAATAACCGGTGAAGGCCTCGATCCAGACATCCCGGAGATCGCGGCGCCGGCTCTCGATGTCGAGCGACACTGCCGGTCCGTCCGACAACCATTCGGCCATGGCGATCTCCACCCGGCGTTCATTGGTGTAGATGCCATGCTCCGTGATCAGCCCAGGCCGGCCGGTTTCGAGCACGGCGCGCGCCATGACAAGGCCCGCATAGCCCGTGGAGATGGTGTGATAGACGCGGGCCCGTGGAAGCCTGGCAAGGAGGACGGAAAAGAGCCCGCCGGTGAGGACCCGCCAGCTCCAGAAATAGTTCAGGAAAGAGCTGCCTGGGACCGAGCTCTGATACATACGCTGGAGCATCTCGAAGGAGGGCTCGCTGTTCAGCAGCGCCGCTCGTGTTGCAACCCTGGAATGGCGGCGCAATGCGGCCAGCAACGCGCGGAAATCCGCGAGCCCGCCTCTGGCGAGAAGGCGGGTCAACGGCGGCTCCATCTCCTCGATGAGACGGCGGATCCGGCTGCTTCCGGGGACATTGAGCTCGGGCCGCTGCAAGGGAATGAGGGTGACACCGATGATGTTCGGCGGCAGCTCGAAGCGGAACGGCTGTGGCGTGTCGTCCGCCGTGAGCGCCACAAGGTGAAAGGTGAGGTGTCCTTGCGCCTTCACCAGATCATGCGTCCAGCTCGAGACTCCACCAGCTATGAAGGGATAAGCTCCCTCCAGGATGATGCAGACATCGGCGTCATAGCTGCCCTGCGTCATGCGTCCACAGCCTTGATGGCGGTCCCCGCGCCCTCTACCCAGAGCCTTGCAGCATCAAGGACCTCGTCCGGCAGGGCCACCAGCCCGGTCGGCCGGCAGAAATGCCGGCAGGCCGCGCGCAGCGCGTCAAAGCGGCGCAGGCGGAAAAGGCATTCGAGGTAGCGGCCAATCGTGCTTGGCGAGACGGCGGGCTGTCCAATGACCGAGGTCAGGACATCCAGAGCCTCCTGAGGGTGGTCGAGTTGCAGCAGGAGCCGGCCGATCGCTTCGGTCACCGCCGGATCAGCCGGACCCCGTCTCAATTCGATGGCACGCGAATACAGGCTGAGCGCCCGCATGGCGGTCTCCCGCGCCCGCCCTTCGTCGAGTAGGCCCGTGGAGGCCTGCTCGTCATAGAGGCGGGCGAGGGGCAGCAACAGGTGCGGGTCGTCCGGGGATCGTGCGCTCTGCTGCTCAAGGGCCATCGCCCGCTGCAGGAACCGGTTCTCGATATGGGCAACGGTCGCGGCTGCCTGCACGCGCACCGCTGCTTCCTGATCGTTCAGCGCGGTGCGCAGCGCCTCGGCGAAGGCCGGCTGGAAATTCTCGGCCATAAGCGCGATCACGGATTGCTTTTCCCGCACGCTGCCAAGGGCCATGACATCGACGAATGGTGCGACCGTGCTCCGTTCGCCGGGCCCGCCGCCGCGGAGGACGATGCGCTCGTAGAGGGCGCGTGTCGGGTTGGTCTCCTGTGGCGGGAAGAGTGCATCGTACCACTCGGCGAAAGGGGAGGCACGCCACGCGAAGCCGCGGCGGAGCAGCGCGGCAACGGCGATTCCCGGGATACAGACCGGGCCGAGGAAGATGAGCGAAACCACGAAGAGCAGGAAGAGCGGACTCCGCTCACCCCGCCGATAGAGCAAGACGGCACAGATGGCGGTGGCAGCTGCGGTGGCGGCGTGGACGGGAAGCAGTTGCAGGAAGTCCCCGGGGCGCTGCAGCAGCTGGTGGCCCAGCCAGCCCTCGGCGGCCGCAGCCCCGCCGAGGAGGAGCATCGTCAGCCACCGGCGGCTTGTGCCCATCGTGTCCATCAGAGCCTCCTGCCCGTGGCAAGCAGCAGGGGGGGGCGGCATTGGTGAAGCGCCTCGGTCGTATGGCGGATCCCGATCTGGAGACCGGCAGCGGCGAGTTCCTTTGCAAGTTCCGGAATAAAGCGCTGCGCCAGAGCCTCGGCGGCCGTCTGGTTCGCCCCGGGCAGCAGGATCGCCACGTCCCAACCATCCTGGCGATAATCGAAGCGCAGATCGGTGGGTGCGAGGAGCCTATCGGCAAGCCTGGAGATGACACGGGCGGCGGCGAGAGGGACACTCGGCTGCACCCCTTCCGGCTGATCCAAGCCCAGGAACAGGACGGAGAGATCGAAGCCGAGCTGCCGGGCAAGGCCGGCCATGAGGACGCGCTGCAACTGGAAGAGGGGCCGCGGCATGAGCCGTCGCACGGGATCGAAATACTGGTTCGCCTGCACCTCCTCAAATCGCTGCGCATTTGCGAAGGCGGATCCGATCCAATCGCAGAGCACGCGGAAATTCTGAACGCTGCCGGGATTGAGTTCCAGGAAGTCCATCTGCTCAATCTTGAGCATGCCGATGATCTCCCCGGTTTCGGCACTCACCAGAGGGCCGGCAAGCAGTCCGTCCCCGCCAAGAACGGGGGTGTGGGCCGGGTTTGTCACCGAAAGGAATTGCTGATGGGCAATGACGGCCTGGAACAACGGGGAGGAGGCTTCGAACATGGTGGTATAGCGGTCCTCCGCCGACCACCCTTCGCTCACCGCGGCCTCAAGCGCTTGCCCGTTCAGGAGGAACAGCGAGAACTTCCTCGGGTTCAGCACCGACCGGACGAGCTGACGGATGCCGATCAGCACCTGTCCCGTATCCTGGCGCTCGATGGCACGGGAGGCGACATACATCGAATAGACCGTCCGGACCTGGCCGGCCACACGGGCTTCCAGACTCTCCTTCAGCCGGGAGAGCTGAGCATAGGCTTCGGTGATCGCACGTGCCTGCTCGCGCGTCTCGATCAGCTCCTCCCGCAGCGTGTCGCGTTCACGGCGCTGGGATGTCCGCAACGTGCCGAGCACAACCGCCGCAACGAACCACAGGAGCGGCTCGGCCGTCACCCGAAGCAGCCAAGCATAGAGTTCCTCGTCGAAACCCTGCTCTGGCAGGTTGTAGGCGAGCAACGCCACCGAGGAGAGCGCGGCCGCCATCAGCCCTTCATTGGCGCCGTAATAGGCCGAAGCCAGCAGAACGATGGCCCAGAAGGGATGCGGCGAGATATCGGCGAAGCGGTTCGCCTGGCCGAGCAGAAAATCGGCCGCGAGAGCAGCGGCAAGGAAGGCCACTGTCTCCAGCAGTGCCGTGGTGCGCAGGCCCAGGACCCGCCGCTCGCTCCGTCCCCAGGGCATTCGGCTCGTCCGGCCGGCCCTTCTGCCCCTCATCAGAATACCCATGTCAGCACGCCACCGACGGTTGTGCCGGTGCCACGGGTGCGGCTGATGTTGTTTACGTAGCTGGCGCGCAGCTGGAATTCGAAGCTGCCGATGGAGTAGCCGATGATGGCCGACACCAGCGGCCCCGACCTGCCATACCGGTCGGCGCCGTAGCCGCCATAGGCCTGGTAGACTAGGCGCCCGGCTTCCATGCCGGAACCGAGGGAACCGACATAGCCGACCGTTGCCAGATGGACCTCCCGGTCGAGGACCGGCAGGGGCAGGAAGACATTGCCGGCGGAGTCGTGCCGGACGGAGCGGTGGGACACGTATTCACTGTCCAGCCCATAGGCCACGGTCAGGCCCTTGATGCCGCCGATGTCGGAAAGCCGCAGCTCGCCGGTCACCGACCATGTCCGAACGAGGTCTTCATCGTCCGGAATGCCATAGCGGTTGAAGCCGGCCTCCAGCCTGGCGGTCAGGCCTGGCAGAAGCCGCTGGAACCGGCCTACGGCCAGGCGGTCACGGGTTCCGTGCTCGACGATGCTCTCGACGAAGTCCCAGTTCGGGCGATGGTAATCGGCCCGCAACGTCGTGAATCCGCTGTCGTCGGGCAGTTGTGCGCGCAGGCCGACACCGGCAGTTTCCTCCGTGCCGAAGACCGAGCCGATGACGGTGGCACCGCCGGGCGCGTCATACTGTACGAAGAGCTCGAAGTGCTGGCGTTCGCCCGAGAAAGGCCCGACGGCGCCATTCGCCCGCTGGAGCTGGGAGGCTGAGACATGCGCGAGGCCGAAGGTGACACCAAGCCGCCAGCCCTCGCCGAAGGCCTGGAAGCCGCCCACCTCGCCGATGACGGTGTCGGCCTCGGCAGTAGAAACCCCATGTTCCAGATGCCGGTACTCGAACTCGGCCCGGAGGCGAGGTGCGCGCTCCCGCTCGATTGCGGCCAGGGTGGCAGCGAGAGACGGATCGGCAGGATCGAGGAGAACCGCTTCCCGGTAGAGCGCCATGCTGCGCCGCCAACGTCCCGCCTGATGCTCGACGGAGGCGAGGCCCGACACCGGCTCGGCCCGCTCTGGCATGGCGGCCCGGAGCGCCTGGTACTGCTGGCGCGCCTCGCCAAGCCGTCCGGTCAGGACAAGCAATTGCGCTTCCAGGAGCCGCAGGCGGAATTCGCCCTGCTCCGCCATCTCCGGTGTCACCTCACTCGCCAAGCCGGTATCCGCCGCAGGCTGCCGCGTGAGGAGGATCCGCAGCCGCCGCCCGTCGCCGGCCCGACTGGCAACCACGCCGGGCGCCAGTTGCAGGAGCAGCGCATCATAGCCGGTGTTCACGGCTTCCACCCAGCCTGCCGCCTCCTCCTGCAGGGCTGCGGCATCGAGGCGCGGCAAGGGGCCGGGGAAGGAGATCAGCAGATCCTGCCCTTCCTCCCGGATGGTGGCGCGCAATGCGCCGGGTGCCTCGATGGTGATGGCGAAGCCAGACTCGGCCGGGCCGAAGCTCACCGTTGCGGACCGTGTGGCGCGTGCCGGCTCGGCGTCGCTCCGCTGGGCCTCGGCCTGCGGAGGAAACAGCGCCAGGCCGGCAGCGGTGCCGAGCGCAATGACCAGTCGCCGCGCCCGGCGAGCGCCGTCCCCCGCGTGGCTTGCCGCGGTTGCCTTCTCGGTGGATCGGGTCATCGGGCCGCCAGCACCTCGCGTGCCTTGCGGAGCTCGCCCTCCGCCAGCAGCAGCGCCACGTAGTCGGCCCGGAGATTCCGATCCTGCGGGCGCTCGGCGAGAAGGGTCTCGTAGAGCCTCATGGCCTCGCGCGCATATCCCAGGCGATGCAGGACGACCGCCCGGACCGCCCGGGCATGCGAGTTCCTGCCGCTGGCGCTGTCGAGCGCCAGGATGGCCTGTTGGTAGTGCCTGCGCGCTCCGGTGCTGTCACGCTGCTTCGACCTGATCTCCCCTAGGATGAAATGCGTCTCGTAGTCGCCGCCGGTCGTGGCAGTGAAGCGCGTGAGCAGCCGCTCGGCGGTGGCCAGATCCCGGCTGCGATAAGCGGCCATTCCAAGTTGGCGCTGCGCCCTTGGGGTGCCGCCGCCCACAGCGACCAGCGCGCGCAGGGCCTCTTCCTCCAGCGCGGCATCGCCCGTTGCCCCGGCGAGATTCGCAAGGTGCTGCAGCCGGGCCGCCGATGCCGGCCGCCGCAACTCCTCCCGCAAGGCCGCCGCAAGCGCCGAGCGGTTCCCGAGGCGGCCGAGGGCGGCGAGATAGGCGTCCCGCGTGGCTTCGGATGCCGTTCCCGCTTCGGTGGCCCGATACACCGCGACGGCGCGGGCTGCGCCGCCGCGCTCCGTCAAGGCGCGCATCCATGCAGCCTTCTCCTCACCGCCGGCACGGCGCGCCCGCTCCTCCAGCCAGGCGAGCCGCTCGGGGCCGGGACGCGGCCCCCACAGGAACAGCAGCTGGCGCACCTCGGCGCTGTCCGGCCGTGCCGTTGCCGCAAGGCTGCGGAAGATGCGTTCCGCGGATGCCTTGTCGCCACTCTCCAGCAGGCGGAAGGCGAGCTGACGGCGCAGTTCCGGGCGGGTTCCGCTTCTGGCCGCAAGCTCGGCCCAGAGGGAGGCCGCGTCACCGGGGCGGCCAGCGCGCTTGGCCACATCGCCGAAGACCCAAACCCAGCGATCGGGTTCGGCCAGCGCGAGCCGGCGCAGCACCGGCAGCACCTCGGCATGACCGCCGAGTTCGAGGAGCATCGAGATCGAGGCGTCCCGCTGTGCCGTACTCGTCGCATCAGTGAGCCGCCTCGACCACAGGCTGCGCAATTCCTCCGCAACCGGCTCACCCTGCCGCCAGGCCAGGGTCAGGACATGGGCATAGAGCTCCTCCGGCACGGCGCCCTGCGACTGCGCCAGCCGCAAGGGTGCCAGTGCTTCCCTCGGCCGGTCAGCAGCGACGAGGAGCCGCGCGAGCCGCAGATGATCCTCGGCCGTGCCGCGTTGCGTGGCGAGATGTTCGGCCACGGCGATGGCCAGCGGATACGCCTCCACATCGGCGGCGAGAGACATCAGGTCCGCGAGGAAGCCAGGGAAGAACTCCTGCGGGCCGGTGGCCGCGAGCCAGGCGGCGACCTCGGTGCCGTGACCGGCTGCCGTGGCCGCAAGCGCCCAGGCACCATCCGCCGCGGAAGGTTGCTCTCCACGCAGCGCCCCAAGCGCAATCCTGCCTTCCTCAGCCTGTCCCATGCGGGTGTAGAGGCGGGCGATCTCCCCCAGCAGCGCGGGATGGGAAACCGCTTCGGGCAGGGCCTGCCGGAGCAACTCGGCCACTCCTTCGTTCTGGCCGAGTTGCAGCCGCACGGTGGCCAGGCGGACGGTGCGGACGGGATTCCCGGCGACGGAGCCCAGCGCCTCGTCGCTCCAGCGGCGGGCGGCGGTCTCATCGCCGAGTGCCAGCAACAGCTCCGCGCTCAAGGCAGGATCGAGCGAGAGGAAGCCTTCGCCAGCATCACTCCGGATTCGGCCGAGGATGTCGGGGCGCTTCGCGTCGAGCGCCAGGCGGGCCAGGGCGACGAGGGATTCGGGCGGGATCCGCTCGAAGCCGAGGGACGCCGCCGCGGACATGCCACGATCGACCTCGCCGAGCGCAAGGGCCAGACGCAGGCGCAGCAAGCCGAGATCGGGACTCGTCGCATATCCGTCGCTGAGGAAGCCTTCGAGGCGCCGCAGCGCCGCGGTGGGCCTGCCCATATCGCTCTCCGCCTGCACGATGGCGGCAAGGAGTTCGGGCGGTGCTCCGGCGCCGACATGGGGTTCGAGCAGCGCGACGATGAGGTCGGGTCGGTTGGCGGTGAAGAAGACGCTCGACAGGGTCAGCCCTGCGCGCGCCAGATCGTCAGTCTGCCCCGCCAGCCAGCGATGGCCACGGGCGACAGCGCCGTCTGCCTCGCCTGCCGCAAGCAGGAGGGATGTCTCGAGCGCGACCGCCTCGGCGGTCTCGGCGGATGCCGGATAAAACCTTGCCATGTCGTGGAGGACGGCGAGGCCGCGTGCCGGACTTCCTGCCGCGGCTTCGAGCCGTGCCAGGGTAAGATACTCCGCCGGCTCCCCACCGTCGTGCTCAATGAGACTGCGGAGTGTCTGCAACTGCTCCGCCTGCATGCCGAGGCTGCCTTGGAGATGCGCAATCTCGCGCAGGCGTACCGCGGCGGGCCAGAGGGACTGCAGCCGCACCAGCGTCGTAAGCAGTTCCTCCTTGCGGTGGGCCTGCCGGTAGTAGCCGGCGAGGGTTTCGAGTGCGCGCCGGTCACGCGGCCTTTCGCGCACATGGCTTTCCAGCAGGCCAATTGCGCCTTCGATGTCACCTAGGCTGGCGCGCGTGCGAGCGAGCGCGGCCAGCGTTCCGCCGGACCGGTCACCCTCCGCGTATTTCCGCTCCAGCATGGAGAGTGCGCGCCCGAAGTCGCCGGCTTCGAGCCGGAGCAGCGCCAGCTCCTGTCCCCGCGGGATCAGCGCGGTGCTGAATGCAACCGTCGTCAGGAGGATGATCGCCAGGGGGAGATGCGATGAGCCGGCCGCCGGCACCGCATAGGCTGGCTCCCAGGATCTGCCGAAGGTTGGGACCAAGGCCGAGCTGCGAGCAGTGCCTGAACCCGGCCTCCTGAAGAGGGGGGCGCCAGACAGTGCGGGGACGTTGCTCATGGCATTGTCTCTTCTGGGGGGGGCACGATACGTGTCAGATCAGGCGTGGCGACATAGGGTATGAAGCCATTCGCGCGCTGTTCCACATAAATCCGCGCGATGCCCTTCCGGTCATCCGGATCCCAGTAGTCGAGGGAAAAAAGACGCAGGCGGGGATTGAGGCGGCGTGCCTCCCGCATCCTGTTCTTCTGCCACTCGTAGTCCTTGTCGGAGACGAAGGAATAGGAACCGTCCGCATGGGAGAAGGTGGTGCGAACCGACTCTCCCAGCAGCATATCGATTTGGCCGGCGACCTGTGGCATGACGGCGTAGCCGCGATTCACCATGATGCTGGCCGTGGGAAAGCGACGCCGGATTTCCCGGACAAGACGTGCCGCCTGATCCACCATTCCGGCGAAGCGGACGGGATCGCGGGTCTGCAGGAACTCGGCATCGTCGAGCGTGTCGAGGAATACGCCCTGGAAGCCTCGGCTCAACGCCGCCGGCACGAGCCGTTCCACCACAAGCCGGTTCCAGCGCGCGTTGCGGAGATCGACGAACCAGGCATCCGGCCAGTTGGGATTCCGTTCGACGAGCAGGTCCTGCGCCGCGATCTCCCTGAAGTAGCTTCGCCTGGAGTCGGCTTCGCCGAGACTCACATAGCCAAGAAAGGTCGCCTCGGGCCGGCGCCGTGCAAGGATTGCTGCCTCGGCTTCGCAATCCAGCACGGCAACGTCGTAGCTCCCGACCTCGGGATCGTCGTTTCCACCGTAGTAGACGAGAAAGCGCGTCTCATCAGCCAAGGTTTGCGTGCAGTCTGCCAGTGAGGACATGGCAAGTCCGAGCAGCGCAGCGGCGGGCCTGCGCCCGATGCAATATCGGCGTGCCTGATCCGTGCCGACAGCCATGCTCAACCTTCTCCTCCGCGCGCCGGCTCAACCATTCAGGCTCATTCGCTCCGCCATGCCGACCTTGTCTCGGACGGCCGCGCTCGTCTCTCCCGGAACTGGGGAAGGCACTTCAGGCAGCCTGGCATCGTGTGGCCTCCCGAATCCCGGCGGCGATGCAGCCGTGCGTGGCGGCGCGTCCTTGTCCTCAGGCGAATGGGGCGTGGCTACGGCGGCAGAGCTGAGGTGGTGCCGGACAAGAGCGACGAATTCGTCGATCCTGAACGGTCTCCTTACCAGCGTGATCCTGTTGGAGCTTGTCGGCGCCATGGGCTCGCAACCTGCGGGCGCATTGCCGACGACGACGAGAATTGGCGGCGCATCCGGCCCCGGCCGCAAACCCATCGCCTCGAGCGCCAGAACCGGCGACTGCTCCGAGGAGCTGAGATCCACGATAATAAGATCTGGGCCCTGTCTTTGGTTCAGGGAAGATGTAATTTCCTTTGTGGAGATGGCATTTACCACACGAGATCCAAGATCTCGCAGGATGGCGTTATAGATGCTGACCATCAGGGGACTTCCACCAATGAGCAAGGTAACTGCCGCCACTTGCTGTCCTCCTGCTTGTCATTCACGGTAAGGGCGATATATTATGGATTAATATCTGCAGCGCATTGTATGACAAGGCGTAACTTCTTGGAATTGCAACAATGGTGACCACAAGCACATGTGTTTTTTATAATATCAACGTCATCAAAAAGTGGAAGAAACTCGAAACGAGTCTCAAGAAATTTTTACGCTATCCTGTTTCGTAATTTTACGATTTAAAAACGATTCTTGCGATTATTTTGCGATGATAATTTCGACCATTAGTTAATTCGGATCGAAGCAGGTAGGCACCAGCGATGCCCTGGCTGGATCCACGCCTTTGCCGCCGTCCAGCCTCATCGTTGATGGGTTCGAGATCGAGGCGGGTCGTCTCCGCTCCATGCCCCCAGGTCAGCGATCATCGCAGCAGCGCCGGCAGGGTGGTGATCGTGTCCGCGATGGCGTCGGGCACCGCCTCGGCACCATGCCCGGTACGGGCTCCTTCTGCACCGGCGCTCCGCAGCCATGCCCCGCCATGTGGGGCAAGTGCGGCAGCAGCGTGAACCGTGTCGTGCGCTTCATCAGCGCGACAGTCGCCGAGCAGCTCGGACCGAGGAATCGGATCCCCTTCCCGGTGCTCCGGACCGCGCGATCGGCCACTTCCGCCGGCTGTTAGTTGTTCATCGCTAGCGACGATGAGGGACTTGCCCCGGCCGCGGCAGCGCGCCTGCGGCACCCGCAAGCCCGCCCGGCGTGCAGGCGGCGGTCAGCTCGCATCGCAGCCCGGGGCAACGATCATGCCAGCCAGCCGCCCCTGCACCTACCGGCGCAGCGCCGCGTTGACCGCAAGCTTCGCCGGCAGCGGGCGGCGGGCTGCCCGCGTCACATCCCACTGCGCGGTGGTGGCGCGATACTCCGGACCGCCGCTGCATGCCTCGGCATTGCGCCGCACCTCGTGGCCCTGCGCCCGCCACGGCGCCAACTCCTTGCGCTCCGCAGGCGGCAGATGCCACCCGGACGGCGGCTTCGCCAAGGGCGCCAGCGCCGATGGGGGCACACCGCCCGCTTACCGGAACCTGCGTGCACCAATCGCCGGCGACACCCTCGGCTTGCCTGTCGCGGCCTCACTCGACAAGCCATCGCAATCCACGGCCTCGTGTTCATGCGGGCTGGCTTGGCCCGACAGATGCCCGTGCCGGCCTCACCGGCCTTCCTGTTCCCAGGCATAGGCAGGGGCCGCCGTGGCTGGTGCCGAGCGCGCGCGCTCCAGAATGGCTTCGGCCAGCATGTCCGCTCCGTCCCGCGGCGTGAAATGTGCGGCGGCGACGGCCCGCGCTGCCTGCTCCATGCTCCGCCGACGCTCGGGATCGGCAAGGATGGCGAGGACCGCCCGCCCGAATTCCGGGCCCAACTCGGCCACTGCCACCGCACCGCGCGATTGCTCCTCCACGCCCTGCACGCCGACCGGGGTGGAGACGCAGGCGCGCCCATGCGCCATCGCCTCCACCAGCTTGATCTTGAGGCCGGAGCCGATCTGGGGCGGAAGGATGCAGACCTCCGCCTCGTCATACTCCTGGCCGAGATCCGTGACCGGGCCCAGGATCCGCACACCGGGCGGCGGGGCGGCGAAGGCCTGGCCTACGGTGCCGACGACATGCAGCACCGCATCCGGGCGTTCCGCCCGGATCGCCGGCCAGACCTCCTCGATGAACCGCGAGAGTCCGTGCACATTCGGCGGGTTGTGGCTGCCGACGAACAGGACGCGCCCTGGCACCTGCGGCCGTTCGGGCGTGCGCAGCGCCACCGGATGAGGCACGTGCAGAACCTGCGAGGATACCTGCCGCGCGACGATGGCTGCCTCCGTCTGTTGGATCGCCACCACGATATCGGCCTTGCCGAGCAGGGCCATTTCCTGTTCCGCGGTGATCGGCGCGGCATCCAGCTTTTCGCCGGACTGTTCGAACAGCTTCTGCCGCGCCGAAAACAGGTCGTGCATGATCACGATGCGCAGCACCGGTCCCATGCCGTCGAGCGCAGGACAAAGATAGGCGTAGTTCATCGCCACGGCATCGGCCGGGTACTGTGCAAGTGAACGCTCGATCCATCGGCGCTCGCGTCCCTCGGTCGGGCGCGTGTCCCAGACTGGCTGTTGCGGGCCCGCGGGCGGCCTGCGTGCCGAAACCCAGCGCTTCAGCCGAGCGGCCGCGGCTGGTGCGACGCGGCGGAGCCCGCCGCGCACTACCCGCCGCAGCATCTGCTCCGCCTCCGCACGCCAGGGCCGCATGGCGTTGATGCGGAGAAAAAGCCGGCCAAGCCTTGCATAGCCCGGGACGTGCAACTCCCCCAGGGTCTCGGGCGGCACGAGCAGCCGGAACCAGGGCCGCCACGGCCGCAGCCCCTCGCATTGTCCTGCTGTGACGAAGACGCGCACATGGATGCCGTGCGCACGCAGGGCCGCGATCAGCGCCAGCAGGTAGCTCGTGCTCCCATCGCGCGTCTCGCCCAGCGGGAGGCGTGTGTAGAAATTGAGCGTCGGCCGCGGGCCCTGCTTTGCGCTCATCGTCCGATCCTTGCCCGGGCGGGATGGTTCGGGAGATGCTCCCGCCCGTGTCCGGTCCCGATATCCGGGAGATGGAATCCTGGGAGGATGACCCCCGCCGGATTGGCTGGCTTTCAGGCGTCCTAGCATTACTACCGGTTCCGGCTCCTTCCTGCCCGGTGTGGATCTGCCGCTCGGGCATCCCGGCAAATCGTATCAGCATTCATGGTTCCGGAACTGTAGGTGGCACCGGATCAATCGCCCACACCGTGAGTGATCAATCCGGCCTTATCCTGATCCTGGTGGTCTTGTTGGAATGCCGGAGCGTCCAGGAAAGGCGGCCGGGAAGGAAAAAGTTCGCGGCTGGGCCGTCCGCGCCAATCCAGGTTCGAATCCGGCCTGCTTACCCTTGCGCCAGCAGGGACGTGCCGTGCGAATGGTTCCATCGGGCAAGGTCAGCACCACTCTCCCGGCCAACTCCGCGGCGGCCGAGAGATGCAACTTCGTCCCGTTCTCCGAAACATTCAGGACGATGCAGTCCAGGATGCGGCCATCCTTGCTGATCCGCACCGCACGGATCTTCGGCCCAACATTGTGGGCGCACTCCTGGATGAAAACTGAATCGTCACCAACGCCCGCATCGTCGCCGCATCAGGGGCCGCATCAGCTCTCCGATCAGGCCGCCAGGTAGCCGCCATCCACATGCAGTTCCGCACCCGTGATGTAGGAGGCCTCGTCGGAAGCCAGGAACAGCACGGCATGCGCCACCTCCTCCACGGCGCCGGAGCGGCCCATGGGCACATGCGCCATCATCTTCGCGCGGAACACCGGATCCGCCGTGGCGCCGGAAGTGCGCATGGGCGGCATCAGCCCCGGATGCACCGTGTTCACCCGAATCCCCGCCGCGCCCTCCTGCACCGCGACCGCCTTCGTCAGCAGCCGCACCGCCGCCTTGGAGGCATTGTAGGCGCAATGGATCCGCTCCTGCCCGACATTGCCGGAGATGGAGGAGAGATTGACGATTGCGCCGCCGCCCGTCCGGCGCATCGCGGCGACGCCGTGCTTCACGCCGAGGAAGGTGCCGCGCGCATTCACCGCCATGATCCGGTCCCAGAGCGCGGTATCGTAGAGATCGTTGGTGTTGCTGCCGGAGATGCCGGCATTGTTCACCAGCACGTCCAACCGCCCCCAGGCGTGCAGGACATCGGCGATCGCCGCCTCCCACTGCGTCTCCTCGGCCACGTCCAGGGCGACGAAGCGCGCCGTGCCGCCGGCATTGACGATGCCGGCGACGACGGCACGGCCTTCCTCCTCCAGCACATCGGCCACGGCGACCTTCGCGCCTTCGCGAGCGAAGACGCGTGCCGTCGCCGCCCCCATCCCGGATGCAGCGCCGGTGATCAGGGCAATCTTGCCGTCAAGCCGCATGGGAATCTCCTCCTGTATCGGTCCGCTGGGGCGGCCCGCCGGCCGCCGGGAATGACGCGATCGTGTATTGGCTCCTCCGCCACCGCCAAGGATGGCGCGCCGCGCCGCATGGAGGCAACGATCGTCTCGGAGGAGCCAGGGTTGTTGCGGCAGGGGCGCCGCAGGTGAAGTATTGAGCGGGAACAAGACCACAGCCAGGCAACAGGCGGAGAAGGGAGGAGCGGAGGATGCGGCGTCGAGACCTGCTGATCGGAGGTGCGGCCCTTGCCGCGGCACATGGAAGGCTCGCACGGCCGGCTCTCGGCAACCAGAGCAAGACCATCATCCATGTGCCGCAGGCCAATCTGACCAGCCTGGACCCGGTCTGGACCACCGCCCTGGTCACGCGCAATTCCGCGCATCTGCTCTTCGAGACGCTCTATGGCCGCGACGAGCAGCTGAACCCGAAGCCGCAGATGGTCGAGGGCCATGTGGTGGAGGACAATGGCCGCCGCTGGACGATGAGGCTGCGCGACGGCCTGCTCTTCCATGATGGCGAGAAGGTGCTGGCGCGGGACTGCGTCGCCTCGATCCGCCGCTGGATGAGGCGCGACCCGATCGGCCAGACCATCGAGGAGCGGCTGGACGCGCTGGAGGCGCCGGACGATCGCACGATCGTGTTCCGGGTGAAGAAGCCCTTCGCCTCGCTGCCCTATGCGCTCGCCAAGACACAGCCGAGCCCGGTCATCATGCCGGAGCGGCTGGCGAAGACCGATCCCTTCAAGCAGGTGCAGGAGGTGATCGGCAGCGGCCCCTTCCGCTGGGTGGCCGACGAATACGTGCCTGGCAGCCGCGCCGTCTACGCCAAATTCGAGCGCTACCGCCCGCGCGACGAGCCCGCGAGCTACGCCGCCGGCGGCTATCGCGTGCTGGTGGACCGGGTGGAGTGGCGCATCATCCCGGATGCCGCCACCGCCGGCAATGCGCTGATCAGCGGCGAGGTGGACTGGATCGACCAGCCTCTGCCGGATCTGCTGCCGCTGCTCCGCCGCTCGCGCGGCGTGCAGGTGGGGCCGATCGACATCTACGGCACCTTCGGCGTGCTGCGGCCGAACCACCTGCACGGTCCCACTGCGAATCCGGGCGTGCGTCGCGCCATGCTGGCCGCGATGGACCAGGTGGCGGCGATGACCGCGGTGATGGGCGAGGACAGGTCGCTGTTCCACGCACCCGTCGGCTTCTTCCTGCCCGGCACGCCCTCGGAGAACGACGCCGGCATGGAGAATGTCCGCAAGCGACACAGCACGGAGGAGGTGAAGGCCATGCTCGCCGCCTCCGGCTACAAGGGAGAGCGCGTGGTGCTGATGCACCCGACCGACCAAACCTTCTACAATGCGATGGCCAGCGTCGCCGCGGACTGGCTGCGGAAGATCGGCATCAACCTGGACGACCAGTCCATGGACTGGGGCACGGTGGTGCAGCGGCGCACCAGCATGGAGCCGCTGGAGAAGGGCGGCTGGTCGCTCTTCCCCTCCGGCCTGCCGGCGGCCGAGTATCGCGATCCGGTCTTCGCCGCCGCCATGCGCGGCAATGGCAGGAAGGCCTGGTTCGGCTGGCCCGACGATCCGAAGATCGAGGAACTGCGTGACGCCTGGATGGACAGCACCGACGAGGCGGAGCTGAAGCGCCTGGACCGCGAGATCCAGGCGCGCGCCTTCGAGACGGTACCCTTCATCCCGCTCGGCCAGTATATGCCGCCCTCCGCCTGGCGGAGCAGCCTGCGCGGGATTCTGAAGGGGGCGGTCCCGGTGTTCTGGAATGTGACGAAGGACTAAGATGCCTGATCGTCCGACGCTGCGGGCGGAGGGCGTGAAGCGGCCGGCAGGGGGAGATGGCATGGCCTGGAAGCCGATGGTGCTGCAGATCGGCATGGGCACCGACATCCGCGGTGCGGACTGCACCAAGGCAGCGGTGCGGGCGCTGCGCGACGCGCTCTGGCACAATTCGCTGACCATCGCCCGGGCGCTCGGGATGGATGCGGACTCCATGCGGGTGGAGATCACCATCGGCGTCCCCCGACCGGGGGAGGTGGACAAGGCGGCGGTACTGGCGGTGCTGCCGCACGGCACCGGCACGGTGGAGGTGGTGGAGGGCGGGCTGGAGATCCCGGACGAATCCGGCGCCGGCTCCACCATCATCGCCAATGCCGCGGCCGTGGTCCGGCTCGACATCGCGGAGGGGCAGGCATGAGTGCGCGCCGCGTCATCCTGGAACTCGGCCATGGCAACGACCTGCATGGCGGGGACTACACCAAGGCGGCGCTCCGTGCGGTGCAGGACGCGCTGCACCATTCCTCGCTCTCCATGCTGCGCTCGCTGGGGATCGAGCCGGCGGCGATGCTGGTGGATGTCACCATCGGCGTGCAGCGGCCCGAGCGGGTGGATGCGGACAAGATCCGCGCCGCGCTGCCGCATGGCCAGGTCACGGTGCGAGTGGTGAAGGGTGGGCTGGACGTAGCGCGCGAGGAGCCCGGCGATCCCGCGGTGATCGCCAGCGCCGCCATCGCGGTGCGGCTGGACCTGCCGGGGCGGTGATGCCGGCCGCTATGGTCCGGCGCCACGGCAACTCCGGGCTGAAATACAGGAGCCCGTAATCGCCAGAAAGTTATATCACGAAACGCCAGGACGCCTGGAAAAGGAAGATTCCGATAATATTATTGCGATGCAGGAAAACTTCCTGCACGAATACGTGAGTGATGGGAACCGATAGCGTCTTGTTGTAGCATGCGGCCCTGCCGGGTCAGACGCACCCCGGCCCGAGCCCCGGAGTGCAAACTGGCTGTGGCGAGCGCCCCTGACCTACCCGCGACATCCCGTCATACCGAGCCGTCCCTGTCACCGGGGGCGGCAGGCCCCGCCGCCGGCACCCGCTATGATTGCCTGGAGGTTCGATGCCGTTTCCCTGGCACGCAGGCGGCAGGCTGACCGGAGCGTCTTCCGCCGGTCTCCCGCGCCCTCCGCGCGGCAGCGTGGCGGTGCGCCGGGGCCATCCGCTGCTCCAGCGGTCCTGGTGGCTTGGCCTGTCCTGCGGCCTGGTCGCCATGGCCTTCGTCGCATGGGCCCAATGCCTGCTGCCGGAGGTGCAGGGCCCGGGCGGGCTCGCCCACTCTGCCCATGGGGCCATCGCCCTGCTGGCACAGCCCTTGGCCTGGCTTGCCGCCGGCGCCATGGTGCTGGCCGTGCTCGGCGGCACCGCCCTGCTGCGGGCGCGCGGCCGGGAGAGGGCGCTGCTCCAAACCAAGGCCGCGCTCGAGGACAAGCTTGGTGCACTGACCGACCTGTCGCACGCCTTCGACATGACCGCCGTGCTCCTGCGCGCGCCGGATGGCACGATCCGCCACTGGTCGGCGGGCTGCGAGCGCCTCTTCGGCTTCACCGCCACCGAGGCCCTGGGCCGTCTGGCGCATGAGCTGCTCAGCACCCGCTACCCAGATGGCGGCCGCCGCAGCGTGCAGGAGCAGTTGCTCCGCACCGGCGAGTGGCAGGGCGAATTGCGGCACCGGCGGCGCAGCGGCGATCCCATCGCCGTCGCCTCGCACTGGATCCTGCGCCGCGATGCCGCGACCGGCCGCCCCACAGCGGTGGTGGAACTGCACACCGATGCGACCGCGCTGAAGGCGGCCGAGGCGGCGCTCAGCGCCGGGGAGGCCCGGCTGCGCCTGGCGCAGGAAGTGGCCGGAGTCGGCACCTGGGAATGGGATCCGGAGGCGGACAGGCTTGTCTGGTCGCCGGAGCAGCATGCCCTGTTCGGCACCAGCCCCGCCGCCGGCGCGCCGCAATCCTATGAGGACTACCTCGCCCTGGTGCATCCGAACGACCGCCCCCGCCTGCGCGCCGCCGCGGCCCAGGCCCTGGAGACCGGGGAGTACGAGGCCGAGTTCCGCATCCTCCGTCCCGGCCGCACCGGCGGGGAGGAGACGCGCTGGCTGATCGGCCGCGGCCGGCGCATGCCCGGACCGGCCGGGCGCATGGGGCCCATCCTTGGCATCAATCTGGACATCACCGCCCGCAAGGAGGCCGAGGAGCGACAGGCGCTGCTGATGCGGGAGGTGGACCACCGGGCGAAGAACGCACTCGCCGTGGTGCAGGCCATCCTCCGCCTGACCCGGGCCGACAGCCCGGACAGCTTCGCCCGGGCGGTGGAGGGCAGGGTAGCCGCCCTGGCTCGCGCCCATACCCTGCTGACCGAATCCCGCTGGGTTGGGGCCGACCTGACGGCCATGCTGTGCGGCGAGCTGGCGCCCTTCATGGGCAGCGGCGGCAGCAACCGGGTGGTGTTCGACGGGCCGCCGGTGACGGTGACGCCGGTCACGGCGCAGCCCCTCTCCATGGCGCTGCACGAGCTGGCGACCAATGCGGCGAAATACGGTAGCCTTTCTGTCCCCGAAGGCGCGCTCACCGTGTCCTGGCGCACCGATGCGGCGACCGGCCGGCTGCGGCTGCTCTGGGCCGAGGCCGGCGGGCCGGGCATCGCCGATGCACCCCGCCGCAGCGGCTTCGGCTCCCGCGTCATTCAGACCACCATCCGCGAGCAGCTCGGCG
>CALGVL010000191.1 GCA_937930165.1 uncultured Acetobacteraceae bacterium | reverse complement strand
GGCATGCTCGGCATTGCGCTGAGCCCGCGCATCGCCGAGACGATGCGCCCGCTGCCCTGGCATGCGCTGGTGACCGCGGCTCGGCCGGATCTGGATGCGCTGCTTGAGGCGATGGACCATTCCCTGGCCGGCATTGCCGATGCCGGCTTCGGAGAGGCTGCTGCCAGGAGTTGATCCAGCCATATAGGTCCCATTCGGACCAAATGCGCGCCACTCCGGACCCGTCCTGCGAAAATTCCAGGTCGCGAGGCGGGAATTTGCCGCGGGGCCGGACCAAAACGGTTGTCCGCTCTGCCATATCGTGCGATCAGCCGCTCGCAATCATGTGTGGAGGTCGCCGGGCGACGGGCGGCCGGGAGAATTCGGGAATGGAAGGTACAATTCTCGACCAGGCGCTCACGCGCCTCGACGAGGCGGCGCGTCACCTCCGGATCGACAGCGATGTCCTGGAACGGCTGAAATACCCGCGGGAGACCACGAAGGTCCGCTTGATGATCCGGATGGACGACGGGAGCCGGAAGTCCTTCCTCGCCTGGCGCTGCCGCTATGACGACACGCGCGGTCCGACCAAGGGTGGCATCCGCTACCATCCCGACGCCACCGAGGAGGAAGTGGAGACGCTGGCCTTCTGGATGACCTTCAAGTGTGCCGTCATGAACCTGCCCTATGGCGGCGGGAAGGGTGCGGTGCAGGTCGATCCGCGGACCCTTTCCAAGGCCGAGCTGGAGCGGCTGTCGCGCGCCTATGTGCAGGCTTTCGGCCGGATCATTGGTCCGGACCGGGACATTCCCGCGCCCGATGTCTACACGAACTCGATGATCATGGGCTGGATGGCGGACGAATACGCCTCCATCGTCGGGCAGTCGGTCCCGGCCGTGATCACGGGCAAGCCGATCGCTCTCGGCGGCTCCCTCGGCCGCGATGACGCCACGGCCCGCGGCGGCTACTACCTGATCCGCCACCTGGCGCAGAAGCTTGGTATCGGCGGGCGGATGCGCGTGGCGGTGCAGGGCTTCGGCAATGCCGGCCAGTTCATCGCCAGCCTGCTTGCCGCGGACGGGCACAGCATCATTGCCGTCTCCGATTCCCGCGGTGCAGTGCATTGCCCGGACGGCCTGGATCTGGAGGCGCTGCTGCGCGCCAAGGCGGCTGGCCAGTCGGTGGCCTCCCTCGCCGGGAAGGGCGGCGTCACCACCCTGCCGCCGGAGGAGCTGGTCACGGTGGATTGCGACCTCCTCGTCCCCGCGGCGCTCGAGAACATGATCCATGAGGGGAATGCCGCGCGCATCCGCGCCAAGGTCATCCTCGAACTGGCCAATGGGCCGGTGACGCCCGAGGCGGACCGGATCCTGGATGAGCGGCAGGTGATCGTTCTGCCCGACATCCTGGCGAATGCCGGCGGCGTGACCGTCTCCTATTTCGAGTGGGTGCAGAACCGCCAGGGCTACTACTGGTCCGTCGAGGAGGTGCATGAGCGCCTCAGGACGATCATGGAGCGGGAAGGCGGGCAGATCTGGGCTGTTGCGCAGGAACGGCAGGTCTCGCTGCGCACCGCCGCCTACATCCATGCCCTGTCGCGGCTCGCCAGCGCGATCGAGGCGCACGGGACCCAGCCCTTCTTCACGAGCTGAGGCGCCGCGGCGCCGAGGGGGTGTTCCGGCCTGCCCTCCCAGCAGGGGGCAGGCCGGCTGCCGCGCCCTGCCCAGGCATCCGGGTGGGCGCAAGCAAGTACAGGTTGCTTGTTTCGCCATCCAAATGTATCGTTGACTGAGATGGCGACGGCGACAGATGGACAGCGTGATGCCGGCAGCCGGGATGGACGGATGCCGGTTGCCAGCCCTGTGCACGAGGTGCCGCGGCCTGACGCAGGGGCCGGCGCCGGTGAAGGTGCTGAACGCGGCCGCCATGTGCCGAAGCTGTCCGGTTTGACCGATCCCGACCCTGTCATGATTTCCGGCCATGCAAGCCATCGTGACATTGCTGGCCCCATTCGCTGCCTCAAGGATACTCCAAGGCAAGTTCGTGTCCTGACCACCTGAAAGATCTGCGTGGCAAGGGACGCGATCCGTTGAGAACAGGCAAAAAGCAAAAAGGACGTGCGGGGGTGGGAAAGTGAGCGAGCGGACCGATCGGCCACTATATGTGTTTCTGCACATGCACAAATGTGCGGGAAGTTACGTCGTAAAGAATGCTCAGGCGGCAGGCTTCGTCCTGCCTGAAGGGCATCATAATGGAAACCTCCACGGCAAGGACGGTCGCCCCATCAAGTACGCTGCGATGTCCCCTGGTGATCTGAGGGGGGTGCTTCTGGAGCAGGTTTCCAAGGGAACCAATTTCATCGCCATGGAGTGGGATTTCCCGCGCCTGGAGACCTTCCCTCAGGATCTTGACATTGTGTTTCTGACGGTCCTGAGGGATCCCCTGTCTCGGGCCATTTCCAACTACAGAATGGACAAAATCAACGGATGGTGCGACAGGGAGATTCGGTTCCTGGAATACATTGACCATAGTGCACTGTATCGGAGTAACAATTACTTCGTTCGGATGCTCTGCAATGCAGGAATATCCAGGGAGGTCGGGGTTCCGGATCTGGATTATGCCTGCTCCGTGCTGGAAAAGTTCCGGATGGTCGCGGTTCTGGAGCAGAACGACCTCCCGGAACGGCTGGAGAGGATCGGCATAGACTGCAAGGACCGGTCGCCGGCCAACACCCTCTCCAGTAAGGAAAAGCGTTTCCTTCTTCCGCCGGAATTGCTGGAGGTTAGCGTTTCGGATATGACGGAATTCTGCAAGAACAACTACCTGGACATGACTTTATACATGATGTTCATGGATCGGCGCAGATTCCGGCTACCCTTGTAATAACGCGCATATTTCCGATCCCGCCTCTCACGCCGCCAGGCGGCGTGCCGCATCCGCCCCAGCCGCCCGGGGCCGTGATCCCCGGGAGGTGTTCGATGCCTCAAGGACGGTCCTGCTGCCATCGAACTGACAGCGGCATGGCTACCCGTGCCGCCAGTCTCAACCCTCGTCCAGCAGGCTCGCCAGTTTCAGGGCCACGCCCTTCGATCCCTCCACCTTCAGCCGCCCGGTGGAAAAGGCCAGCATCGGGCTGAGCCGCCCGGCGATCAGCTTCTCCAGATCCGCAGCGGAGAGGCGCAGCACCGTATCCGCCGGCTCCTCCGCCTCTGCCGCCTCGATCGCCGCCGGGCCGGCGCCGGTGCCGTCCAGCAGGATCCTCTCCTCCGTATCGGTCAGGTCGAAGCGGACCCGGTAGCCGAGGCGGCCGATCTCGGCCGCCCGCGCCTGCATCCGGACGATCAGGCTTTCAGCGTCCGCCATGGGCTCCTCCATTGGGCGTGATCATGACCTATGAATAATCATGTTGACCTATGCGTCATGCCAGACCGACCATCCAGCGAGCCCCGCCGGGGGGCGGGGCGGGCATCCGGCGCCTTGCCGGGAGGGGTGAAGCGTCGTGAAAGCAAAGGCTTCGCTGATCGCCACCGGCCTGGGCGCCGGGATCCTGCTGGCCGGGGGCGAGGCCGCCGCCTCGGGCTACGCCCTGCGCGAGCAGAGCGCGGTGGGCCAGGGCACCTCCTTCGCCGGCGTCACCGCCCGTGGCGACGATCCCACGATGCTCTTCTTCAACCCAGCCTCCATGGCCTGGCTGCCGGGCATGCAGGCGGCGGTCGTCGGCAGCGGGATCTGGCCCTATTCGGAGGCACGCTCCGGCTTGGCCAGCCGCAACAGGCTGATCGGCGGCAGCCCGATCACCGGCTCGCTCGGCGGTGATGCAGCCTTCGATGCCTTGGTTCCCGCGCTCTATGGCACCGCGGCGGTGGGGGAGCAGTGGCGGGTCGGCCTCAGCGTCACCATCCCATGGGGGCTGGTGACCAAGTATCCCACTGATTTCATCGGGCGCTACCACGCCCTGACCTCCTCGCTGCGCAGCATCGACATCGCGCCGGCCATCTCCTGGAAGCCGCTGCCGAACCTGGCCCTCGGCGCCGCCCTGGTGATCCAGTATGCCGATGCGCGCCTGTCCAATGCAGTCGATTTCGGCGCGATCGGCGCGCTTTCGGGCCTCGGGCGGTTCGGCCTGCTGCCCGGCACGCGGGACGGCCGCGCCACCGTCTCCGGCGACGACACCTCCGTCGGCTGGCAGCTGGGCGTGCAGTGGGAGCCGCTGGCTGGCACCCGCCTCGGCATCTCCTTCCGCTCCGCCGTCTTCCATGAGCTGCGGGGCGACGCGACCTTCCAGGGCGTGCCGGCGCCGCTCAACCTCTCCCCGCAATTCGCCGGTACCGGCGCGCGGGCGAAGCTGACGACGCCGGAGGTGCTCTCCATCGGCATCAGCCAGCGCCTCAACGACCGCTGGACCCTGCTGGGCGAGGCGGACTGGACCAACTGGTCCCGCCTGCGCGACCTGATCGTGCAATTCGACAATGGCCGTGCGGCATCGGTCACGGAGGAGCACTGGCGGGATTCCTGGTTCCTCGCGCTCGGCGCCGAGTACCGGGCGACCCAGGCGCTGACCCTGCGCGCCGGCTTCGCCTATGACCAGACGCCCGTGCCGACGGAGACGCGGACGCCGCGCATCCCGGATGCGGACCGTTACTGGCTCTCCATCGGCGCCAGCTATCAAATCATGCGCAACGTCACCCTGAGCGCCGGCTACACCCATATCTTTGCTGATGACGCGAAGGTTTCGCTGCGCGACGGCGGACCCGGCAGCAGCGACTTCCTCCGCGGCAACCTGGACCTGAACTACCGGGCCAGCGTGGACATCCTGGCAGTGCAGGCAAGGTTCACCTTCTGAGAGGGAAGGCCATGGGCACCACCGCCACCGCACATCCCTGGCTGCGCCGCTACCCGCCCGGCATCGCCTGGGACGCGGCGCTGCGGGAGGAGACGCTGCCGCAACTCATCGGCGCCGCGGTGGTCCGCTTCGGCCCCCGGCCCTGCCTCGACTTCCTCGGCCGGCGCTGGAGCTTCGCGGAGCTGGGCGCGCTGGTGGAGCGGGCCGCGGCGGGGTTCCACCGCCTCGGCATCCGGCCCGGCGCGCGGGTGGGGCTCTGCCTGCCGAACAGCCCCTTTTTTGTCATCGCCTATCACGGCGCGCTGAAGGCCGGGGCGGTGGTGGTGAATTTCAGCCCGCTGAACACGGAGGAGGAATTGGCAGCGCAGGCTGCGGATTCCGGGATCGAGGTGATGCTGGCGGTGGACCTCGATCCGATCCTGCCGCGCGTGCTGAACCTGCTCTCCCGCCCCGGCCTGCCGCTCCGCCGGGTGGTGGTCTGCCGCTTCGCCCGCGCCCTGCCCTGGGCCAAGGGCGTCGCCTTCCGCGCGGTGAAGCGCCGCAGCATCGCCCGCGTGCCGCATGGCGATGATCGGCTGGTGGAATTCGACGCGCTGGTGAGCGATGCCGATGGGACGCCGCCGGCAGCCGTCCGGCCGCAGGACATCGCCGTGCTGCAATATACCGGCGGCACGACCGGCGCGCCCAAGGGCGTGATGCTGACGCATGCCAATCTCTGCGCGAATCTCCGCCAGGTGCAGGCCTGGTTCTCCGGCCTGCGGGAGGGGGAGGAGCGGATGCTGGCCGTCCTGCCCTTCTTCCATGTCTTCGCCATGACCGTGGCGATGAATGCGGCACTGGCCTGGGGCGCAGAGCTGGTGATGCTGCCGCGCTACGACTATCCCTCCCTGATGGCGGCGATCCGCCGCCGGCGGCCGACCGTGATGCCGGGCGTTCCGACGCTGTTCAAGGCCATGCTGGACAATGGCGCCTCGCGGGAGGACTTGGCCTCCATCCGCGTCTGCATCTCCGGCGGCGCGCCGCTGCCATTGCAGGTGAAGCGCGATTTCGAGGCGCGGGCCGGCTGCATCCTGGTTGAGGGGTATGGCCTGACCGAAGCCTCGCCCGTCTGCTTCTGCAACCCATTGGAGGGGGAGAACCGCGCCGGCACCATCGGCCTGCCCCTGCCGGGTCTGCGGGCCGAGATCCGCTCGCTGGAGGATCCCTCTCGCGCCTTGCTGCCGGGCGAGCGGGGCGAGCTGTGCGTCGCCGGCCCGAACGTCATGGCGGGCTACTGGAACCGGCCGGAGGAGACGGCGCAGGTCCTCGGCCCGGACGGTTTCCTGCGCACCGGCGATATCGGCGTGATGGATGAGGACGGCTATGTCACGCTGGTGGACCGGATCAAGGACCTGATCCTCGTCTCCGGCTTCAATGTCTATCCGCGAATGGTGGAGGAGGCGCTGTACCGCCACCCGGATGTGGTTGCGGCGACCGTGGTCGGCATGCCGGACGACTATCGCGGCGAAAGCCCGGCTGCCTTTGTCCAGGCCCGGCCCGGCTCCGGCCTCACTGAGGGCGCCTTGCGCGAATTCCTCAAGGACAAGCTGTCTCCGGTGGAGATGCCGCGGCTGATCGAGCTGCGCGATGCGCTGCCGCGCACCCCGGTCGGCAAGCTCTCCAAGAAGGAGTTGCGGGCCGAGTTGCTGGAACGGCTCCGGGCCGGCCAGGACGCGCGATGACGGGGCTTGCGCACGGTGCGGCGGAGGACCATGGAGGGCGCGGCCAAGGGGACCCCCCACGAGGCCCGACCCGCGATGCGAGAGCTCTATACCGTCAACCAGCTTGCCGAGGAACTCGGCATCACCGGCCGCGCCATCCGCTTCTACGAGGCGAAGGGGCTGATCGCGCCGCGGCGCGCCGGTATCACGCGGGTCTTCGATCGGCGCGACCGGGCGCGGCTGATCCTGGTGCTGCGCGGCAAGCGGCTCGGCTTCTCGCTGGCAGAGATCCGGGACTTCCTGGACCTCTACGATGCCGACCGGACGCAGGTGGCGCAGGTGTGCCTGCTGCTCGAAAAGACGCGCAGGCGCATCAAGGAGCTGGAGCGGCAGCGCCGCGACCTGGAGCAGACGCTGGACGAGTTGCACGAGGTGGAGCGGCAGGCACTGGAATTGCTGCAGGACCGGGGCATCCCCGTGCCCGCCGGGACAGAGGATCAACCGGCTACGGGCGGCTGAGCGCGGATGGCGCACCGCCTGTGGCCAGCGTCATGCCGGAAGGGCGGGCGCCGGAACAGGGGTGCGGCAGATGACCGATGTGGTGATCGCGGCTTACAGGAGGTCGCCTTTCCATTTCGCCAACAAGGGCGAACTGACAAAGGTCCGCCCGGATGAGATGGCGGCACAGGTGGTGCGCGCCCTGGTGCGGGAGAGCGGCATCGACCCCGCGACCATCGAGGATGTGGTCCTGGGCTGCGCCTTCCCGGAAGGCGAGCAGGGGCTGAATGTCGCTCGGCTGATCGCCTTCCTGGCCGGGCTGCCTGAGAACACGGCGGGGGTTACGGTGAACCGCTTCTGCGGCTCCTCCATGCAGGCCGTGCATCAGGCGGCGGGGGCGATCCGCATGGGGGCGGGGGATGCCTTCCTCTGCGCCGGGGTGGAGAGCATGACGCGGGTGCCGATCATGGGCTTCAACCCCATGCCGCATCCGGGTTTGGCCAAGGATTTCCCGCAGGCCTATATCAGCATGGGCGAGACGGCGGAGAATGTCGCCCGCCGCTACCAGGTGACGCGGCGCGACCAGGAAGCCTTCGCTGTGGAGAGCCACCGCAAGGCGGCCGAGGCGCAGCAGGAAGGGCGCCTGGATGCGGAGATCGTGCCCATCACCGCGAACGGCAGGACGGTGGAGCGCGACGGCTGCATCCGGCCGGAGACGACAGCGGAGGGCCTGGCCGGGCTGAAGCCCGCCTTCCAGCAGGATGGCACGGTGACGGCAGGCACTTCCTCCCCGCTGACGGATGGGGCGGCGGCGCTACTGGTCTGCAGCGCGGAGTATGCGAAGGCGCACGGGCTGACGCCACTGGCGCGGGTGAAGTCCATCGCCGTCGCCGGCTGCGCTCCGGAGGTGATGGGCATGGGGCCGGTGGAGGCCAGCCGCAAGGCTCTGGCCCGCGCCGGCATCAGCGTGCGCGACCTGGACGTGGTGGAGCTGAACGAGGCTTTTGCCAGCCAGGCGCTCGCCTGCATGCGCGAGCTTGGCCTGGATGAAGCAAAGGTGAACAAGGATGGCGGCGCCATCGCGCTCGGACATCCCCTGGGCGCGACGGGGGCGCGCATCACCGGCAAGGCGGCGCAGATCCTGGCGCGGGAGGGCGGGCGCTATGCGCTCGCCACGCAATGCATCGGCGGTGGCCAGGGCATCGCCACGGTCCTGGAGGCGGTGCGGTGACGGCCTCCATCCACAGAGTCAGCGTGATCGGCGCCGGCGTGATGGGCGCCGGCATCGCGGCGCAGGTCGCCAATGCCGGCATTCCCGTCGTGCTGCTGGACATCATCCCGGGTGGCGCGGCGAAGGCGGTGGAACGAATGCTGCGCGCTGATCCCGCGCCCTTCATGAGCAAGGGCGCGGCGCGGTTGGTGCAGACGGAGGATCTGGAAACCGGTCTGCCGCTGTTGACCGATTGCGACTGGATCGTCGAGGCGATCATCGAGCAGCCGGACGCCAAGCGCGAACTCTATGCGCGGGTGGAGCGGGTGCGGAAGCCGGGATCCGTCCTCTCCTCCAATACCTCGACTATCCCGCTCTCGGCGCTGACCGCGGGAATGCCGGAGGGATTCGCGCGCGACTTCCTCATCACCCATTTCTTCAACCCGCCGCGCTACATGCGGCTGCTTGAATTGGTGCGCGGCCCGGCCACGCGCGTGGATGCCGTTGCCGCCATCACGGAATTCGGCGACCGCGCCCTGGGCAAGACGGTGATTGCCTGCAAGGACCGGCCCGGCTTCATCGCCAACCGGATCGGTGGACTGTGGCTGCAGTCGGCGATCAACCATGCCTTCGAACTGGGCCTGACGGTGGAGGAGGCCGATGCCGTCATGGGCCGCCCGATGGGTGTGCCGAAGACGGGTGTGTTCGGCCTGCTCGACCTTGTCGGCATCGACCTGATGCCGCATGTCGCCGCCAGCATGAAGGCGGCGCTGCCGGCCAGCGATCCCTATGTGGCCAATATGCGCGAGCATGAACTGATCGCGCGCATGATCGCCGAGGGCCGTACCGGGCGCAAAGGCAAGGGCGGCTTCTACACGCGGGAGACCGGACCCGGCGGCGAGCGGCTGAAGCGTGCCATCGACCTCTCGACCGGTGAGTACCGCGACAGCACGAAGCCGGTGCTGGAGAGCCTGGAGGTGGGCGCGAAGGACCTGCGCAGGCTGGCGGAACATCCGGACCGCGGCGGCCGCTATGCGCGGGCCGTGCTGCTGGACACGCTCTCCTACGCCGCCTCCCTGGTGCCGGAGATCGCGGACAGCGTGGCGGATGTCGATGCCGCCATGCGCCTCGGCTATGCCTGGCGCTGGGGGCCGTTCGAACTGATCGACCGGCTCGGCCCCGGCTGGCTGGCGGCGGCGCTGCGCGAGGCAGGCAGGCCGGTGCCGCCGCTGCTGGAACGGCTGGACGAGCGCAGCTTCTACCGCGTGCAGGAGGGCCGGCCGCAATTCTTCGGCACGGATGGAGCCTATCACGATGTCCCGCGGCCGGAGGGCGTGCTGCTGCTCTCCGACGTCAAGCTGCGCAGCCAGCCGCTGGCGCGGAACGGCTCTGCCAGCCTGTGGGACATCGGGGATGGCGTCGCCTGCCTGGAATTCCACACCAAGATGAATGCGCTCGATCCCGATGTGGTGGCGCTGATCGGCAAGACCGTCGCCATGGGGAAGAAGGGCGTCTTCCGTGCCCTGGTCATTCACAATGAGGGCGACAATTTTTCCGTCGGCGCCAATATCGGCCTCGCCCTCTTCGCTGCCAACATCGCCGCCTGGGGCGAGATCGAGGGCATGATCGAAGCCGGGCAGAAGGCGCTGCGCGCGCTGCGCGACGCGCCCTTCCCGGTGGTGGGCGCGCCCTCCGGCATGGCGCTCGGCGGCGGCTGCGAGATCCTGCTGCATTGCGATGCGGTGCAGGCGCATGCCGAAACCTATATGGGCCTGGTCGAGGTCGGCGTCGGCCTGATCCCGGCCTGGGGCGGTTGCACCACCATGCTGCGCCGCTGGGCGGAGGCGCCGAAGGCGCCGCGCGGCCCCATGCCGCCCGTCGCCAAGACCTTCGAGATGATCGCGACCGCCCAGGTGGCGAAATCCGCAGCCGAGGCGAAGGAGATGCTGCTGCTCCGCCCGAGCGACGGCATCACCATGAACCGCGACCGCCTGCTGGCGGAGGCCAAGGCACGCGCCCTCTCGCTCATCGAGGGCTACCAGCCGCCGAAACCCGCCACGCTGCGCCTGCCGGGACCATCAGGCCGTGCGGCGCTGTCGCTCGCGGTCGGGCAGATGGCGCGGATCGGCAAGGCGACGCCACATGACATCACCGTCTGCGACCATCTGGCCCGGGCCCTGACCGGCACGAAGGACCACACGGAGGAGACCAGCGAGGAGGAGGTGCTGAGGCTGGAACGCCAGTCCTTCATGGCGCTGCTGAAGACCGAGCCCACCCTCGCCCGGGTCGAGCACATGCTCGAAACCGGTCGGCCTCTGCGCAACTGAGGACCTGACCATGCCCGGCTATAAGGCCCCGCTGCGCGACATGCGCTTCGTGCTGAACGAATTCGCCGGTCTTGATCGCCTGCGTGCCTTGCCAGGCTGCGAGGAGATCGGCCCGGACCTGATCGACCCGGTGCTGACGGAAGCGGCGAGGTTCTGCGAGGAGGTCCTCTTCCCCCTGAACCGCTCCGGCGACGAGGAAGGCTGCACCCTGGAGAACGGCGTGGTCCACACGCCGCGGGGCTTCCGGGAAGCCTATGCCGCCTTCCGCGAGGGCGGCTGGCCGGCGCTCGGCTGCGATCCGGCCTATGGCGGCCAGGGCCTGCCCGGCACGCTGGGCCTGCTGATCCAGGAGATGATCTGTTCCGCCAATCTCTCCTTCGGCATGTATCCCGGCCTGACGCACGGCGCTTATTCCGCGCTGATGCAGCATGGCTCGCAGGCATTGCGGGACCGCTACCTGCCGAAGCTCGTCTCCGGTGAGTGGAGCGGGACGATGTGCCTGACGGAGCCGCAATGCGGCACCGATCTCGGCCTGATCCGCACCCGGGCGGTGCCGGCGGATGACGGCAGCCACCGCATCACGGGCAACAAGATCTTCATCTCCGCCGGCGAGCACGACCTGACGGAGAACATCATCCACCTGGTCCTGGCCAAGCTGCCGGATGCGCCACCCGGCACCCGCGGCATCAGCCTGTTCCTGGTGCCGAAATTCATCCCGACGGAGGATGGCCACCCCGGCGCGCGCAACGGCGTCACCTGCACGGCGCTGGAGCACAAGATGGGCATCAAGGCCTCCGCCACCTGCGCGCTGAGCTTCGAGGATGCCAAGGGCTGGCTGGTGGGCGAGCCGCACAAGGGCCTGCGCGCCATGTTCACCATGATGAACGAGGCGCGGCTCGGCGTCGGCGTGCAGGGCCTCGGGCTGGCCGAGGTCAGCTACCAGAACGCCGTCGCCTATGCGAAGGAGCGGTTGCAGGGCAGGGCGCTCGGCGGCGCGAGATATCCGGAGAAGCCGGCCGATCCGATCATCGTCCATCCGGATGTGCGGCGCATGCTGCTGACGATGCGGGCGCAGATCGAGGGCTGCCGCGCGCTCGGCGTGCTGACCGCGCTGGAGCAGGATGTCGCGGCCCGCCATCCCGACCCGCAGCAGCGCCAGGCGGCAGAGGATTTCGTCGCGCTGATGACGCCGGTGATCAAGGCGCTTTTCACCGATATGGGCTGGGATGCCACCGCCACCGGCATGCAGGTGCTGGGCGGCCACGGCTATATCCGCGAATGGGGCATGGAGCAGTATGTCCGCGATGCCCGCATCGCGCAGATCTATGAGGGCACCAACGGTATCCAGGCCCTGGATCTGGTCGGCCGCAAGATGAGCGCCCATGCCGGCCGCTACCTGCGCCGCTTCTTCCACCCCGTGCTCTCGTATATCGAGGCGAAGCAGGATGACGAGCGCCTGGCGGACTTCATCCTGCCGCTGTCGAAAGCCTTCGGCCGGCTGCAGCAGGCGACGGCCGAGATCGCCCGCCGCGGCCTCTCCGATCCCTTCGAGGCCGGCGCGGTGGCAACCGAGTATCTACGCCTCTTCGGCCTGACCGCGCTGGCCCATGTCTGGGCGCGGATGGCGGAGCTGGCGCTGGACAAGGCGGAACAGGATCCGAGCGGCTTCTACCGCGCCAAGCTGGTGACCGCCCGCTTCTTCATGGAGCGCCTGCTGCCGCAGACCGCCGGGCTCAATGCCGCCATCATGGCGGGCGGCGGCACGCTCAGGGCCTTCGACGACGCGGCCTTCTAGGCTGGGCGGGCCCGGCCGGCGCTGAATCCTCCACGTCAGCAAGGCAGCCGCCACGGATGGCGTGTGGCGGCCGCCGGGCGAGGGCACATCGGCGAGCGCCCTCGCCCGTCATGCCGACGCTACCTCTGTGGCGCCGCTGCCCGCGCGCGAGCGGGCCGTGCCTCCTGCTTGCCGGGCTGCGTTCCGGCAGGCTCCTCTCTCCGGCCGGAGGTGTAGGTGGGGCCGGGGCGGTTCTCGCCCGGTGGCGGCCTGCCTTCCAGCGGCGGCAGGCTCTTGGCTTTTTCCAGATCAATTCCGGCACCCTGGGCGACGCGCGTGCCGTAATCCGGGTCGCAGTGCCAGAAATGCCAGACCATGCGAAGCTGGATCGGCTCCGGGCACTGTTTCAGGTCGGCGGCGATGTTGCTGATGAGATCCTCGCGCTCCCAGTTCTCGAAGGTCCGGTAGCGCTCGCCGGTCTGCCTGTAGTCATCCGCGGTCCGGGTGGTCTGGTACCGGCCGAGATGCCCTTCGACCCACTGATGGTAGTCCTTCCCCGGCCTCGGCGCCTCCTGCAATCCGCCCATGATGCTGGGCTCGTAATTGACGTGCTTGTTCTCCCCGGCGTCGTCCACGTAGTAGGTCATCTGTCCATCGCGCTGGTTGGTACGCGCCTGCGAGCCCTTGGCGGAATTGATGGGCAGTTGCAGGTAGTTCGGCCCGACCCGGTAGCGCTGTGTGTCGGAATATGACAGCGTCCGGCCCTGCAGCATCTTGTCGTCTGAGAAGTCGATTCCGTCCACCAGCACGCCGGTGCCGAAGGCGGACTGCTCCGTCTCCGCGAAGACGTTGTCGGGGTTGCGGTCCAGCACCATCCGTCCGACGGGGCGCAGCGGGAATTTGTCCTCCGGCCAGCGCTTGGTGTCGTCCAGCGGGTCGAAGTCCAGCTCCGGATGCTCGCCATCTTCCATGAGCTGGACGCAGAATTCCCATTCCGGATGGTCGCCGCGCTCGATCGCCTCATACAGGTCGCGCGTGGCGTGGCCGACATCCTTCGCCTGGATCTCGGCGGCCTGGCGGCTGGTCAGGTTGCGCACGCCCTGCTTCGGCACCCATTGGAACTTGCAGAGATGCGCAATGCCCTGGTCATTGATCAGCTTGTAGGTGTTGACGGAGGATCCCTCCATCTCCCGGTAGCTGGCCGGGATGCCCCAGGGGCTCTTCACCCAGGTCACCATGTGCAGCGCCTCGGGCGACTGCGAGACGAAGTCGTAGAAGCGCCAGGGCTCCTGCCGGTTTGTCACCGGGTCCGGCTTGAAGGCATGGATCATGTCCGGGAATTTGATGGCATCGCGGATGAAGAAGATCCGCAGGTTGTTGCCCACCAGATCCCAGTTGCCGTCCTCAGTGTAGAATTTGACTGCGAAGCCGCGCGGGTCGCGCGCCGTCTCCGGGCTGTCCTTGCTGCCGATCACGGTGGAGAAGCGCACGAAGACCGGGGTGCGCTTCCCGGCCTGGGTCAGCACCTTGGCGCGGGTGTATTTCGTCGCCGGCTCGTCGCCGATTTTCCCATAGGCCTCGAACCAGCCATGGGCGCCGGTGCCGCGGGCGTGGACGACCCGCTCGGGGATGCGTTCCCGGTCGAAATGCGTGATCTTCTCGATGAATTGGTAGTTCTCCAGCGTCGCGGGGCCGCGCTCGCCTACGCTCCGGAGGCTCTGGTTGTCGTGGACCGGATGCCCCTGTCTGGTCGTGAGGATGGGGCCCCGCGGCTTGCTGCCTGATGTGTCGTTCATGCTTGTTCTCCGCTCCGGTAGTATGGGCCATGAGTCCGAACGGAGGAGGGACTGGCGCAGTTGCCCCCGGCTTCGCACCGACCGGCCGCGGGGTGTGGCCCGCCTACCGGCGAGTCGTGCAGCCATTGCGGAGGTGCACCTGCTCCGCAGCGGAAAGGGTCTCGCCCTGCTGGAAGCGGAACAGCGCCTGGATGCAGGCCCGGTCCATGCCGGAGGCGGACCTGCCGGGCCTGCTCGGTGCCTCAGCGGCCCGGCGCGGCGCGGGGGGCGGTGGCTCGGGCGGCGGCACCAGCGGGGGTCTGGGCTCCTCCGGCATCCCGACCGACGCGGATGGTTCCTCACCGTCCGGCTCGATGGGCAGTGCCTCGGTCCCGGCCGGGGCTTCCGGTTCCGGCTCCGCCGCAGGCGGTGTCGCGACCATGGCTGAAGCCTCCGGCGTGGCGATGGACTCTAACCAGGGTGCCGGGGCGGGTTCGGCCTCCATTGCGGGGATCGCGGTGGCCGGTGCCGGGCTGTCCACGGGCGGTTGGGCAACGGGCTCGGCAGCCGCCGCTGGTGTTGGCGGCAGGGGGGCCAAGACGCCGGCCGGTTCCGCCGAAGGGGGTGGTGCGGCCGGCGGGACCGGTTCGGGCTGGGGAAGCAGGAGAAGGCCCGTCGCCAAGCCCAACCCGAAGGTCCCAAGGAAGCCCAGGAGCAGCAGGGCGTGCGGCCAGCGACGGCGGGGTTCCTCATCCGCTGGCTCCTCCTCCGGCTCCGGCGGTGGCGGCGGGACGGCAGGACGTGCGGCCTGGCCCGGCACCGCCCAGGCCGGGTCCTGCGCCACGGCCCGGCGCACCGCGCCGATCCAGGCCTGGCCGCCGGGGACGGTGAGCGCCGGCAGGGAGGAGAACCGGTCCTGCACGATGCGGGCAAGGCCGCGGATCGCTGGCCCCTCCAGCCTGCCATGCCAGACCGGCAGGTAGCCGGGGAAGTCGGACCAGAAATCGGCCGCGCTCAGGGCGCGACGCAGCCGCGATTCGGCATTGGGCGTGGCATCGGGGGCGATGTCGATCAGCGCGATGCCGATCTCGGGATGCGCCAAGGCGTGGCAGCCGGTCGGATCGGGGCCGGGCAGTGCCGTGCCGAAGCGGCACCGGCCGATGAGCGACCAGCCTGGCGGCAAGGCAGCCAGCAGCAGGCGCTCGATCGCCACGGCCTGCGTGGCCCCGGCTGCCGACCCCTCGCTAATGGAAGGCGCGCCGGATCCCACATTGCGGAGAAGATCCTGAGTCACGACCGGCCCCCCGGATCTGTCCAGACCCGGATCATAACGGCCAAGCCTATCGGCAGTTGCAGGGCAGCGGGCGCCCATGCGGGGTCCGGCGTTCCGGACCGGGCGCAATGGCGCCAGCCGCATCGGATGACCGATCCCGCGCCGCCTCTCTCGCGGCGCAGATGACGGGTCAGGCGGGCTCCAGCCGTGCCGCGCAGTATTTGAAGCCGGGAATCCGGCCGAAGGGATCGAGCTGCGGATCGGTCAGCAGATTCGCCGCCGCCTCCCGATAGGCGAAGGGGATGAAGAGCAGGTCCTCCGGCAGGCCGGGATCGGTGCGGAGGGCTAGCTCCACCGCCCCGCGCCGCGTCACCACCCGCGCCCTGCCACCGGGGGCGAGGCCGAGCCGCGCCAGCGTGGCCGGCGCGACGGAGACGGTGGGGCCGGGCTGCAGAGCATCCAGCACCTCGGCGCGACGGGTCATGGCGCCGGTGTGCCAGTGCTCCAGCTCGCGCCCGGTGGTGAGGACGAAGGGGAAGTCGGCATCCAGCGGCTCGCCGGGGTCGGTCACGCCGGCGGGCACCAGGCGGGCGCGGCCGCTCGGCGTTGGGAAGCTTTCCCGGAAGACGATCTCCGCCCCGGGCGCATCCGGGGCGGGGCAGGGATAGGTGACGCTGTCCTCGCGTTCCAGCCGGTCCCAGGTGATGTTGGCCAGGGAGGGCATGGCCTGCACCATCTCGGCGAAGACCTCGCGCGGATGCGCATAGGTCCAGTCCAGGCCGAGGCGGCGCGCCATCTCCACGATGATCGCCAGATCCTGCCGCGCCTCGCCCGGCAGAGGCAGCGCCGCGCGGCCCATCTGCACCTGGCGGTTGGTGTTGGTGACGGTGCCATTCTTCTCCGGCCAGGCGCTGGCGGGCAGCACCACATCGGCGAGCGCCGCTGTCTCCGTCAGGAACAGGTCCTGCACCACCAGATGCTCCAGACGCGCCAGGGCGGCGCGGGCATGGGCCAGATCCGGGTCCGACATCGCGGGGTTCTCGCCCATGATGTACATGCCGCGGATGGTGCCGTGCTCCGCGGCGTTCAGGATTTCCACCACCGTCAGCCCCGGCATGGGATCGAGCGTCGCGCCCCACAGCGCCTCCAGCCGCGCGCGATAGGCATCGTTGCCGGTCGGGTGGTAGTCGGGGAAGGTCATCGGGATCAGCCCGGCATCGGAGGCACCCTGGACGTTGTTCTGCCCGCGCAGCGGATGCAGCCCCGTCCCAGGCCGCCCGACCTGGCCGCAGAGCAGGGTCAGCGCGATCAGCGCCCGCGCATTGTCGGTGCCGTGCACGGACTGGCTGATGCCCATGCCCCAGAGCACCAGCGCCGCGCCCGCCTTGGCAAACAGCCGGGCGACGCGGCGGATCTGCTCCGCGGGCACGCCGCAGATGGGGGCCATCGCCTCCGGCGTCGCCGCCGCCACATGGGCGGCAAGCTGTGCGAAGCCGTCCAGCCGGGCGGCGGTGAATTGGCGGTCGTACAGCCCTTCCGCGATCACCACATGCAGCAGGGCGTTGAGCAACGCCACATCCTGGCCGGGCGAGAAGCGCACCACCTCCTGCGCGAAGCGGTCCAGTCCGTTGCCGCGCGGGTCCATCACGATCAGCGCCGCGCCACGCGCCGCGGCCTCCTTCAGATAGGTGGCGGCGACGGGGTGGTTCTCGGTGGGCCGGGCGCCGATCACCAGGATCACATCGGCATCGCGCGCCGCGGTGAAGGGCGCGGTGACGGCGCCGCTGCCGATCCCCTCCAGCAACGCCGCCACGCTCGCGGCATGGCAGAGCCGGGTGCAGTGATCCACATTGTTGGTGCCGAAGCCGGTCCGAACCAGCTTCTGGAACAGATAGGCTTCCTCGTTCGAGCCCTTGGCGGAACCGAAACCCGCCAGCGCATTCGGGCCGTGGGTGTCGCGAATGCGGGCCAGGCCGGCGGCGGCGAGGGCCATCGCCTCCTCCCAGCTTGCCTCGCGGAATTTCGCGCGGGCTTGCTGCGGGTCCAGGCAGTCGGCGGGATCCTTGACCGCGCCGGGCAGGCGGATCAGTGGTCGGGTCAGCCGGTCCGGATGGCGCAGATAGTCGAAGCCGAAGCGACCCTTCACGCAGAGGCGGCCCTGATTGGAGGGGCCATTCCGCCCCACCACCTCCAGGATCGCATTGTCGCGTACCCGGTACTCCACCTGGCAGCCGACGCCGCAATAGGGGCAGACGCTCGGCACGCGCCGTTCCTCCGGCACGCCGCGCCGGCCTGCCTCGTCCAGCACGGATTTCGGCAGCAGCGCCCCGGTCGGGCAGGCCTGCACGCATTCGCCGCAGGCGACGCAACTGGAGGCGCCCATCGGATCGCCCAGGTCGAAGACGACCCGCGTGCCCATGCCGCGCGCCGCCATGCCGATGACGTCGTTGTGCTGCACCTCCCGGCAGGCGCGTTCGCAGAGGCCGCACTGGATGCAGGCGTCGAGCTGCACCGCCATGGCGGGGTGCGAGAGATCCGCTGCTGGCCGCGCCGCTTCCGGCGCGAAGCGGGAGGCCGAAACGCCCAGCCGTTCCGCCCATTGCGCGAAGCCGCCTGTCGCATCGCGTGGCTCGGCATCGGCCAGCAGCAATTCGAACACCATGCGCCGGGTCGATTGCGCGCGGGTGCTGCTTTCGCTGCGCACCACCATGCCCTCGCGCGGCGTGCGGATGCAGGAGGCGGCGAGTACCCGTTCGCCCTCGATCTCCACCAGGCAGGCCCGGCAATTGCCGTCCGGCCGGTAGCCGGGCTGGGGCAGGTGGCAGAGATGCGGGATCGCCACTCCGGCCCTTTGTGCCGCCGTCCAGATGGTTTCGCCCGGTGCGGCTTCCAGTGTCGTACCATCCAGGGTGAAGCGGATCATGGCACCGCCTCCGGGAAGAAGCGCAGCAGGCTGCGCACCGGATTCATCGCCGCCTGGCCGAGGCCGCAGATGGAGCCGTCCGCCATGGCCTGCGCCAATTCCTCCAGCAGTGCGCGGTCCCAGCGCGGCGCTTCCAGCAGCGGCACCGCCTTCGCCGTGCCGACGCGGCAGGGCGTGCACTGGCCGCAGCTTTCGTCGCGGAAGAAGCGCAGCAGGTTCCGTGCCGCCTCCGCCAGATCATCCTGATCGGAGAGCACCACCACCGCGCCGGAGCCGACGAAGCAGCCATGCGCCTCCAGCTTGCCGAAATCCAGCGGCAGGTCGGCCATGGAAGCCGGCAGGATGCCGCCCGAGGCGCCGCCCGGCAGATAGGCCCGGAACTCGTGCCCCGGCGCCATGCCGCCGCAATGCTCCTCGATAAGCTGCCGCGCCGTGGTGCCCGAGGGTGCCAGCTTCACCCCCGGCTCCCGTACCCGGCCGGAGACGCTGAAGAAGCGCGGCCGCGTCGCGGCATGGTGTGCGGCGCCCTCCGCCGAGCCGAGGATCTCCGGCAGGAACCACAGCGTCTCGACATTGTGGATCAGGGTCGGCCGGCCGAAGAGGCCCGCCTCGCCAGGGAAGGGTGGCTTGTGGCGCGGCCAGCCGCGCTTGCCTTCCAGGCTTTCCAGCAGCGCCGTCTCCTCGCCGCAGATATAGGCGCCGGCACCACGCCGCAGATGGATCGGCATGGGCGCGAGTCCTGCCTGTTCCAGCGCCGCGATCTCCCGCCGCAGCATGGCGTGCAGGTCCGGATATTCGTCGCGCAGATAGATCCAGCAGGCTTCGGCACCGATCGCCTGCGCCGCCAGCAGCATGCCTTCCAGCACGCGATGCGGCTCCGTTTCCAGACAATGGCGGTCCTTGAAGGTGCCGGGCTCGCCCTCGTCCGCGTTCACCACCAGGTGGCGCGGGCCGGGCTGGGACAGCACCAGGCGCCATTTGCGCGCGGCCGGGAAGCCGGCGCCACCCAGGCCGCGCAGGCCGGATTGTTCCAGCCGTTCCAGCATGGTCTCGACCGGCGGCGGCGCTTGCAGCACCGAATAGCCGCCGCGCGCGCGGTAATCGGCAAGGCCCGGCGGCGTGGGCGGTTGCGGCGTGCCTTCCGCCAGTGCTGCCGCGATGCGCTCCGGCGTGGCCGCTTCCAGCAATTCATGGCCGATGGCGCAGGCCGGTGCGCGGTGGCAGGCACCCATGCAGGGGGCACGCACCACCCGCACCCCGGCCGGCGGCGTGGCCTGCAAATCCCGCAGCAAGGCTTCCGCGCCCGCCATGGAGCAGGGCAGGCCGTCGCAGACGCGCAATGTCACGGGCGGGGGCGCCGGGGCGTCATCCTCCAGCAGGTCGAAATGCGCGTAGAAGCTGGCGACCTCAAAGACCTCGACCGGCGCCAGGCGCAGCAGCGAGGCCAGCGCCACCAGATGCCCGGCCCGCAAGGCGCCGTGCCGGTCCTGCAGGGCGTGCAGATGCTCGATCAGCAGATCCCGGCGCAGCGGCAGCCCGCCGAGTGCCGACCGCACCTGCTCCACTGCCCGTGGATCGGCGATGCGGCCACGCGGCCCGGGGCGCGGCTGGCGCCCACGTGGCGATGCCATCCTGTTCATGGCGTCGCGTCGTCCTGCCGACGCATCAAGATTATCCTCCGACGCCTCTCCCTGACCTCGTTCTACTTATGGTCCGGCCGGCCGCGGGCAAGGCCCGCGACGCGGCCGGCGGTCAATTCAGGCGGCGCCGCAGCGCACCAGCCCATCAACGGCCAGGCAGCCCCAGGGACCGGCGATAAGCGGATTCACCTCGGCTTCCTGCAGTCTCTCCCCCGCGCCGGCGGCAAGCTGCGAGAAGGCGGCGACCGCCTGCGCCACCGCCCGCAGATCCGCCTTCGGCGCGCCGCGGAAGCCATCCAGCAGAGGGAAGCCCTTCAGGCTGCGCAGCATCGCCTCGGCGCGTTCCGGCGTGACGGGCGCAAGGTCCAGCGCCACGTCGCGCCACAGCTCCGCTTGCACGCCGCCGGTGCCGACCAGCACCATCGGCCCGAATTGCGGGTCCCGCCGTGCGCCGAGGATCAGCTCCACGCCCTTCGGCGCCATGCGCTGCACCAGCACGCCCTCGATCCGCGCCTTGGGCGCGTGCTGCCGCGCGGAAGCGACGATGGCTCCGAAGGCTTCCTTTACCGCCGTCGCATCGGCGAGGTTCAGCTTGACGCCGCCCACCTCCGTCTTGTGCGCGATGTCGGGGCTGTCGAGCTTCAGCACCACCGGGAAGCCGAGTGCCGCGGCGGCGTCGGCCGCGGCCTCCGCCGTCGCGGCGCGGCGCTCCTCCACCACCGGCACGCCGATGCGGGCGAAGAGCGCCTTGGCCTCTGCCTCGGTCAGCACGGCGTTGCCGGCAGGCAGGGAAGCGACCGCCTCCTTCAGCGCGGCCGGCGGCGCCGCCTCGCCCATCGGCTTCGTGTCGTAGTATTCCTGCCAGAGCCGGATCGCATTCATGAGCCGCCGCATGCTGCGGAAGACGCTGAGCTCCGGCGAGGAATCCGCCACGATCACACCGGGACCTTCCAGCTGTTCCGGGATCCAGGCGATCAGGATCGGCTTGCCGTGCTTCGTGGCATAGGGCCGCAATTGCTCCATTCGCAGCTGCGTCGTCGCATGGTGCGAATAGACCACCGGGATGACCGCCGCGCCGTATTGCGGATCGCTCATCATGGCTTCCATGCAGGCGTCGTAGCTGGCCGGGTTGCTGGCCACCTGCGCGGTCAGGTCGCAGGGATTGCGCGGCGCGCCGAAATCCGGGATCGAGGCGCGCAGCACCTTCTCCGTTTCCGGCGAGGGCTGCGGCATGGAGAGGTTCAGCGCCTCCGCATGGTCCGCCGCCATGATGCCGGCGCCGCCCGAGGGGGTGATGATGGCGACGCCCTTCGCCTTCGGCGGCGGCGCCTTGGCGAAGAAGCCGGCAGTCTCCAGCAGCGCGTCGAAATCCTCGACCTCCACCATGCCGGCGCGCTTGAAGGCGGCGCTCCAGGCCGCGGCGCTGCCGGCCAGCGAGCCGGTATGGGAGACGGCCGCCGCCGCCCCGGCCTCGCCCCGGCCGAGCTTCAGCACGACGATCGGCTTGCCTGCCCGGCGCGCCGCCTCGCCCAGCAGGAAGAGGCGCC
>CALGVL010000190.1 GCA_937930165.1 uncultured Acetobacteraceae bacterium | reverse complement strand
TCGTTGTAGCGGTCCGCCAGGCGCCAGTTGGTCTCGGACTGCGGCTGCACGCCGGCCACGCCCTCGATGATGAAGACCGCGCCGTCGAGCACGCGCAGCGAGCGGTTCACCTCGATGTTGAAATCGATGTGGCCCGGCGTGTCGATGATGTTGATCCGATGGCCCTTCCACTCCGCCGTCACGGCAGCCGAGGTGATCGTGATGCCACGCTCACGCTCCTGCTCCATGTAGTCGGTGGTGGTGTTGCCGTCGTGCACCTCACCGAGCTTGTGGGACTTGCCGGTGTAGTAGAGGATCCGCTCCGTCGTGGTGGTCTTGCCCGCGTCGATATGCGCGGTGATACCAATGTTGCGGATCTTCTCGAGCGGGGTACGCGCCACGATGGGCCTCCATACGCGAAAGCGGGCCCAGCCGCGGAGGAACCCTCCCCGTGCCGCCCGCCGAATGACCTGAATAGTCGTCTGGTGACAGAGAGACGGGGAAATGCCCCTTCCGGCCCGGTTTTGCAAGGGCGGATTTCGGTCGGGCAGCCCCTCGCCGGGTACGGAACCGGCCGGGCCGGGTCAGGATACCAGCCTGGCGGTGATCTCCGCCACATGCCGGCCCTGGAAGCGGGCCAGGTCCAGCTCGTTCTGGCTGGGCTGCCTCTCCCCCTTGCCGCCAGCGATGGTGGTGGCGCCATAGGGGGTGCCGCCGGTGACCTCATCCAGCCGAACCAGGCCGGTGGCGCTGTAGGGCAGGCCGACCAGGACCATGCCGTGGTGGAACAGCATAGTGTAGACCGACATCAGCGTGGTCTCCTGCCCGCCATGCTGGGAGGCGGTGGAGCTGAAGGCGCTGCCCACCTTGCCGATCAGCTTCCCCTGCGCCCAGAGTCCGCCGGTCTGGTCCCAGAACTGGCACATCTGCGCCGCCATCCGGCCATAGCGGGTTGGGCAGCCGAGGATGATGGCGTCGTACTGGTCCAGCTCCTGCGGGCTGGCGATGGGGGCGGCCTGATCGATCTTCGCACCGGACTGCTCCAGCACCTCCCGCGGCACCAGTTCCGGCACGCGCTTGATGGCCACCTCGGCACCGGGGCCGCGGGCGCCCTCGGCCACCGCCTGCGCCAGGCGCTCGACATGACCGTACATGGAGTAATAGAGCACCAGGATCTTCGTCATCCGCAGCTCTCCGTTCCCCTCGGGTCGCGGCATCAGCGCCGCAGGGCGCCGGGCGTTCCGGCCGACGGCGCCGGTTTCAGCGCAGGGTCCGTTCCGCCCGCGTGTCCAGGCGCAGGCGCTGCGCCAGATCGGGATGGCCGTTCGCCTGGGCGTGGTCGGCGGCAGTGCGGCCCTCCGGATCGCGGAGTGCCGGGTCGGCGCCGTGCTGCAGCAGCAGGGCGGCGGCCTCCGCCTCGCCGCTGGCCGCGGCCTCCATCAGCGCGGTCGGGGCGTTCTCCGGTTTCTCCTCGGCTGGCGGGACGGCGCCGCAATCGAGGAGGACGCGCAGGACCTCCATCCGGCCGAGCCTGGCGGCCATGCCCAGGGTGCTTGCCCCGTCATCGAATTTCAGCCCGGCCAGGCTGGGATCCGCCTCCAGGCATTCGCGGACCCTGGCCGCATCGCCATCCCGTACCGCCGAGAGGAACTCGCTCTCGTCGAGCATCGCCGCCTCCCCCTGTCATGCCACCATGAGAACGCCCGGCAGCCATGGCGGGTTGTGCGGCGCGCCGCATCGTGGAACGAAGGGTGGAACGAAGGCCGGCAGCCAAGGAGGGATGGAGGATGCAGGTCACGATCTACCACAACCCCGCCTGCGGCACCTCCCGCACCGTGCTGGGGCTGATCCGGGCGGCGGGAATCGAGCCGCGGGTGGTGGAATACCTGAAGACGCCACCGGACGAGACCACCTTGCGCGACCTTCTCACCCGCCTGGGCATCCCCGCCCGCGCGTTGCTGCGGCTGAAGGGCACGCCGGCGAAGGAACTCGGCCTGGACGACCCCTCGGTGGGCGAGGATGCGATCATCGCCGCCATGCTGGCCCACCCGATCCTGATCGAACGGCCGGTGGTGGTGACGCCGCGAGGCGCGGCGCTGTGCCGGCCGGCGGAGAAGGTGCAGGCCCTGCTGCCAGGTGGCGCTTGACGAGGGCGGCTGCTCCGGGGCTCAAGGCAACGGAAGCTGGGGAAGGACGGCATGAGCGGGATGGTTGCGCAGGACGCGGCGGCGGCGGTGGACGAGGCCCGGCAATGGGAGCGGCTGATGGAGATGGCGAAGCTCGGCGCCATCCCCGGCAATGGCGTGAACCGCGCCTGCCTGACGCCGCTCGACCGGCAGGCGCGGCGGCTGCTGCTTTCCTGGGCGGTGCCGCTCGGGCTGCAACCATCGGTGGATGCACTGGGCAACCTGTTCCTGCGGCATGAGGGCACGGACCCTGCCGCCGCCCCGGTCCTCACCGGCAGCCATATGGACACCCAGCCCAATGGCGGCCGCTTCGATGGCATCTGGGGCGTGATCGCCGGGCTGGAGGCGGTCCAGGCACTGCGGGAGGCCGGCATCGCCACCCGGCGCCCCATCGAGATCGTTGCCTGGACCAATGAGGAAGGCGGCCGCTTTGCCCCCGGCTGCATGGGCAGCATGGCCTATTCGGGCTTCAAGCCCGCCGATAGCTGGGACGCGGTGGAGGACTCGGAGGGCATCCGCTTCGGCGATGCCCTGCGCGAGCATCTGGCAGCCGAGGCCGACATCCCCCGCCGCCCCCTTGGCGTGGTGGAGGGCCCCCGCCCCTTTGCCTATCTGGAAGCGCATATCGAGCAGGGCCCGCGGCTGGAGGCCGAGGGACGCGATATCGGCATCGTCACCGGCATCCAGGGCAGCCGCTGGTTCGTCGTCGAACTCTCCGGCGAGACGGCGCATGCCGGCACGGCGCCACTCTCCCTACGCCGCGACGCGGTGCAGGACATGGTCCGCGCGATCAACGCCCTGAATGCGCTGATGGACGACCCGACCGACGTCCTGCGCTTCACCGTGGGCCGGATCGAGGTCTCCCCCAACACCTCCAACAGCGTCGCCGACCGGGTGCGCTTCACCATCGACTTCCGCCACCCCTCGAAGGAGGTGCTGCTGACCCGGGGCGACGCGATCGAGCCCACCATCCGCGGTGCGGTGCGGGGCTGCGGCGTGACGGTGACGGAACGCTTCCACGCCCTGCCGGTGGAGTTCGACCCGCTGGTCACCGGCGCGGTGGAGCGCGCTGCGGCGGCGCAGGGGCTCTCCACGCTGCGCATGCCTTCCGGTGCCTTCCACGACGCGCAATTCATGGTGCCGGTCTGCCCGACCGGGATGCTCTTCGTCCCCTGCCGCAAGGGCATCAGCCACAACCCGGCGGAGTATTCCGAGCCGGCGCAACTGGCCCGCGGCGCCCGGGTGCTGGCGCAGGCGCTGGTGGAGCTCGCGAATGCCTGATCACCGCGGCTAGGACTCCGGCAGCCCGGCCCGGCGCAGCGCGTCGAGATAATCCTCGCGCGCCGGGCCGCGCAGGGCAGTATGCGCGGCCACCCTGCCAAGGGTCTCGCCCGGCACGATGGCGAGCAGGGTGCGCACCGCCTCCCCCGCCTCCTCCATCCGGCCGAGCCGGACGAGGCTCGCCGCCAGGCCGAGATGGGCGGCAAGATAGGTCGGGCGGGCACGGATCGCGCGGCGCGCGCAATCCACGGCCTCCTCATACTGCCCGCCCATGAAATGGGCGGCGCCGAGGGCGCCGATGAAATGGAACATCAGCGGATCGACCGGACTGAGCCGCATGGCCCGCTCGATCCGCTCGATCGCGCCCTGCCAGTCGCCGGCATAGATCCGGGTCCAACCGCCATAGAACAGGACCAGCGCCGAATTCGGCGCAAGCAGCAGCGCGCGGTCGGCCGCGGCGAGGCCGGCCTGATGGTCGCCGGCCAGGCGGGCGAGAGCGAAGCCCGCCCAGGCCAGGGCGGTGGGATCCTCCGCGCCGCCGGCTTCCGTCACCTCCCGTGCGCAGCGCACCGCCTCGGCCACATCCTCCTCCGCCGCCCAGCGCTGGGCGAAGCGGATCACGATCAGCCCCGCCAGCGCCGCCTTGGCGGCGGTAAAGCCAGGATTGAGGGCGATGGCGCGGCGGAGCAGGCGCAATGCCTCGTCATTCCCCGCCCGCGTCCCGAAGCGCTGATGGGGCATGGCGCGCAGATAGAGGTCGTAGGCCCCGAGATTCCCGGTCGGCTTGGCGCGGGCGCGCTCGACCTCGGCCTGCCGCAGATTGGGTTCGATCGCCCCGGCTACCGCCTCGGCGACGCGGTCCTGCAAGGCGAAGATGTCGGCCAGCTCG